>JBDKEH010000066.1:0-16872 GCA_039795345.1 Bacteroidota bacterium | reverse complement strand
ATCTCATCCTCCACGAATGAGGCTTTTTGACCTTTTAGCAATAAATCCTTACCCATATATTAGAGCACCATATAAGATCGGGGATAATTGGGAATGGGATTTGAGTCTTGGGAATCATTGGTCTGATAGGCGATGGTTGATATGGGAAGGGAGACATGTTCAGAAAACTAAATATACTCTCATTGATAAGGTTAAGCTAAAAACAAAACTTGGATATCTCACTTGTTATGTAGTAGAAGGAGTATCTACCGGTAAAATAGGTACAACTAAATTGACATCTTATTTCAATAAAAAATATGGATTCGTTAAGCTCGATTATACCAACATAGATGGCACAAAATTGATATTAGATTTAGAAAAAGTTGAATAAAGTCTTTTTTTGAAACAAATAATAGAATCACTGAGTTGTAGGGTCTACTATTGTAATGATTGAATCTAGCTGTTAAAATTCCCCACAAGCATGGTCTTCAGAAAAATAAATACTATTTTGACCATTCTGAAACCGTGAATATGGGACGATTTTTTACAAAAACCATTGCCAGTACACTCGCTATCTTATTGGCAGCTTATATTTTAAAAGGAATTGATGTAGCCGATCCTCTTACTGCTATGATCGTTGCAGTAGTATTGGGTTTATTGAACAGCTTCATAAAACCTGTACTGATCTTACTCACCATCCCCATAACAGTGATCACACTTGGATTGTTTCTTTTTGTGATCAATATCATCATCGTAAAATGGGCAGCTACATTGGTGCCCGGCTTTACTGTAGATGGGTGGGTATCTGCTTTGTTCTTTAGTTTACTCGTATCATTTGTCACTTCTATTATCGAAGCCATTCTCGGTAAGGGAGGAGAGCAAACTGAAAACTAAACTCAGCGTTAACTCCTTTTCTCTCGTTCTCTGCGGTTGAATTTTACCGCAGAGAACAAGAGAAGCTGAGGATTCCCAAAGTCATTTTTATAGCGAATGGATCAACGCTTTTACTTTCTCACTGATCATATCTCTGATCTCATTAAACTCCTTAGGCTCCATATGTTTTGGATCCGGAATTTGCCAATCGATGAATTGTTTGGCAGGCATCCACGGACAAGCATCACCACAACCCATGGTAACCACTGCGTCAAAGGGTGCAAAAGCTTCTACTTCTTGCAATGATTTACTGTCATGCGTGCTAAGGTCATAGCCCAGCTCTTTCATGGCTGCAATGGCTTTCGGATTTACAATGCCACTGGGTTTACTACCCGCACTATAAGCTTCTACCGATGAGCCCCCATGAATACTGGCAAAAGCCTGACTCATCTGACTGCGGTTACTGTTTTCTACACAAACAAATAGGAGTTTCTTTTTTTCAGACATAGATCTTGAATTGAATTATGAACAACATCCAGGAGCGCAACAAGCTGCTGCTTCTTCGGTCAATGGTTTTTCAGCGTATACGGTTACACTATAAATACCTGCATTACTGTTTCTGAACGATTGAATTTCTTCTGCAGAAAAATAATTGCGAAGAATATCATCCGGCAATAGAATGCTTTTTTCTTTCTGTACCGTAACATTTTTAAAACCGGTAGCATGAATCAGTTCGAGGTACACCTGTTTCTGAATGGCACCTGACACACAACCGGCATACATTTCTGCAGCTTCTCTCAGTTTAGCAGGTAGCTCACCTTCTAATACAATATCAGAAATGCTGAAATGTCCACCGGGTTTTAAAACACGGTATACTTCTTTCAATACATTGAATTTGTTCGGAACCAGATTCAATACACAGTTACTCACGACTACATCAGCAACATTGGCTGATACCGGCATTTGTTCAATGTCTCCAAAACGGAATTCTACATTGTTGAATCCAAGTTTCTCGGCATTACTTCTTGCCTTTTCAATCATGCGCTCGGTAAAATCAATACCAATGACTTTACCCGACTCACCGGTAATAGCACGTGCTACAAAACAATCATTACCTGCACCACTTCCAAGATCGATTACAGTATCTCCTTTTTTGATCTTGGCAAATTCAGTAGGTAAGCCACAGCCTAATCCTAGATCGGCATCAGGATTGTATCCTTGCAAACGTGTGTAATCGTCTGCCATAATATTATAAACCTCGGTACTGCAACCACCTGCACCACAGCAGGAAGCAGCATTGTTCTCGCGTGACTGGTCAGCTATTTCACCATATTTTTCTTTTACCAGTTCTTTTAAAGCGGTTTCTGTTTGCATGTTTTTTGTTTTAATTGTTATGAATAGCTGTTCATGGTCACTATTGTATGCGATCGATCGCCCGCACACAGTGATGAACATTAACAGCAGGATTTCGTATGCTGGTCTTTTAGTTTATCAAAGAGTCCTGTAAACTCTGCATTGAATTTTTCAAATGCCTTCCAATTGATGCAATAACAACTGCGTGGACCATCAACAGATCCATCAATGAGTCCGGCTTCTTTCAATTCTTTTAAATGTTGTGAAACGGTAGATTGAGCCAATGGTAATACTTCAACGATCTCACCACAGATACATTCATTCTTTTGCGCCAGTACTTTTAGTATCGCAATGCGTGCAGGATGTGCAATGGCTTTTGCAAAGGCTGCGAGATCTTGTTCCTTTTTTGAAAATACTTCTGTTTTAGGTGTTGCCATTTTGTTTATCGTTTTTATACGATAAAGCAAAGTAAAGGAGATTTTTTCTTTTATCGTATAAAAACGATAAATATTTTTTCTCCTGATCCGGATAGTGGCCATCCATAGATTGGCGCTTTGTCTATCTATTATATATGGTATACAGGCCAAAACTGATTGGTACCGTTACTCACGAAATAGAACCATTCATCCCTTTCTATTTTCTCAAAAAAATTATAAATAATTGAAAATCAATATTTTAAGTTTAACCTATTATTAAGTGCTGCCCATTACCTAAAAAAACTTGGTACTATGTGTTGCATAGTACCAAAAGTTTCCCCATCTTTGTGTTATGAAAGAAGGGAATGAGGGAATCACCCGAAACCTTCTCAAAAGAAAAAATTAAAAACACTTATAAATATTAAGTCATGAAAACGCAAAACACAAACTTCTTACAACAACTGGGACAGGAACAACTGAACAACCTGGTAAAAGAAGTAAAGGAAACAGCTGCAACCACTATGAGCCTTCAGAACAACAAAACTGTTTTTGGAGCCGTTGATTACTACAAGTTACAGCGCAGCCGTAGAAACAGAATTGTGAGAAGACACCTGGTTGCTTAATCAAACACTTGAATCTTTTTTAATAACGATTGTTCCATTCCCCCCGAAAGGTTTAGGAACAAACAAAAACTCCGGCTATGGATATTCAGAACACACAAAGTCAGATGCGAAAGGGTGTATTGGAGTTTTGCATTTTATCCATCATCAGACAGGGTGAGGTTTACCCGAGTGATATTGTGGACCGAATGAAAGCTGCAAACCTGCACATCCTCGAGGGTACATTATACCCACTTCTGACACGTTTAAAAAACTCCGGCTTACTGACCTACCGTTGGGTGGAAAGTAATAGCGGACCACCCAGAAAATATTTCGTGATGACCGATAAAGGTTTAGAGTTCTACAATGAACTAGAAAGAACCTGGCAGGAATTGGCGGATGCAGTACATGCACTAACAATCAACCAAACCGAAACGGCCTCCGAAAAAAATCCAACCCAACCTTAACCAACAAAACTGAACAGAAAATGAAAAAGGTAATCAATATAAACTTTCAGGGCAGAGTGATTCCCATCGAGGAGTCTGCTTATGACATGCTGAAGCAGTATGTAGAAAGTTTGCGCAAATTCTTTGCCAAAGAGGAGGGTCGTGATGAGATCATCAATGATATTGAAGGTCGTATTGCCGAACTGTTTGGCGATAGCCTGAAAAAAGGTGCTACCTGCATTACTGATGATACCGTAACCGAGATCATCAATAGCATGGGTCGTCCTGAAGATTTTGAAGGCGAAGAAGGAAATGTACACGCTCAATTGGGTGGTGAAGGCGCACAGTCTACCAATAGTGGTAGTTCTTCTGCTGAAACTTCTCCAAGAGGCAGATTGTATCGCGATGACAACGAAAAAATATTAGGTGGTGTCTGCGGTGGCTTGGCTAACTACCTCCGTATCGATCCAACTATTGTACGTCTGGTATTTGCACTCATCACTTTTATGGGTGGCTCAGGTATCTTATTGTACATCTTATTATGGATCATCCTTCCATCCAAACCATTGGACAATATCGTTTCTACCAAACGTTTGTACCGTAATCCGGAAGAAAAAGTTATTGCCGGTGTTGCCAGTGGTATCGCTTCATATTTTGATATCGCTGTGTGGGTACCACGTCTCATCTTTGCTTTCCCATTGGTGATCGGTATCATCAGCTCTATTTTCAGAGGTGTATTCTGGATGGATGATGATTTCTTCCCCGGTATCGTATTCGGATCATTCGGTGGAACTCTATTTGTAGTGTATGCAGTATTGTGGGCTGTAATTCCCGAAGCAAAAAGTGCTTCTGAAAAACTCGAAATGCGTGGTGAGAAAGTAGACCTCAATACTATTAAGAATACCATTCAAGAAGATCTGGAAGGCTTTAAAAGTCGTGCAGAAAAATGGGGCGGTGAGTTCAAAGATAAAGCGACTCAATTCGGACAAGAGTTTGGTCAGACTGTAGGACAAAAAAGTCAGCAGTTCAATGCAGAAACCGGATCAGCACTGAAAAGAGGCGGTAGAAGATTGGGTGGTATCATTGCCATCTTGTTCAAAGCATTCTTCTTATTCATAGCCGGTATACTTGCCTTTGCTTTACTGGTAACCGTTTTAGCCTTGATGTTTGCTGGTGTGGGTGTATTCCCGCTGAAGAATTTCTTCCTCGAAGGTTTCGGACAAAACTTCCTGGCTTGGGCAACACTCTTATTGTTCCTCGGTGTTCCGGTAGTAGCGTTCATCACTTGGTTGATCCGTCGTATCATGGGCGTAAAATCAGGTAGCCGTTATCTCGGATTTACTTTCGGTGGTCTCTGGTTCATTGGTTTGATCTGCGGTGGTATTCTAGTATATTCTATTGCTACCAACTTTGATGCAAGAGCAAGAGAGAAAGCAGAATTCAGCATTCAACAACCAACTACCGGTAAACTGATTATTAAAGTACCCGATACCAAAGTAAAAGTATACGGTCGCTGGTTCAAAATGGATGGTATTGTAAGCATGAATGATGATAGTCTCTTCTTGAATAATGTAAGAGTACGTATCGTAAAAAGCCAGGATTCTGCATATCACATATCTGCTTTCAAATACAGCAGTGGTAAAGATGAAGGAACAGCTTTAAACAATATCAAAGAGATCTCTTATGGTATCAATCAATCAGACAGTACCATTTGGTTAGATCGTGGATTCTCACTGAAAAAAGGAACACGCTTCCGTAACCAAGGTGTACAGGTAAATATTCAAGTGCCTGTTGGAAAAAGAATCCTCATCGACAGAAATGTTTCCAGAAGATTGAATTGGTTTAGTCTGGGTTCTAGTCACGATTGGGATTGGGAAGAAGAATGGAACAATGATTATGAAAGCTGGAGCTCTGATGTAGAATATATCATGACACCGGGTGGATTGGAAAGAGTGAATAAGGACGATAGTGGTGACGGAGAAAGACAATATGATGCAGATGATAAATCAAAGACCATCGAGAAATATAAAAAGAGCAAAGAAGAACTGCAGAAAGAATATGAGCGTAAGCAAAAAGAGGCAGAAGAACTGAAAAAAGAATTAGAAAAACCTATTGATACCACACGCTATCGTTACAAAAAAGAAACTGTACAAAACAGTAATGTAACAGAAAACAAATCAGAACAGCACCTGCCAATTGAGGCTTCTCGCTTACTGATGATGCAAATGGTATACTAAAGACGGTTGAAGTTGGGAAAAATAAGAACCTCGTCTTGTTCTCATGATGAGGTTCTTCCCTTCTCTTCAAAAATCCGCTTAACCCTTAAAACTTCCGGCATGAAAATGAAATATGTAGTAGCCATCTGTCTCTTTATCATGTTGCTTTCCGGTTGTATCCGTTATGAAACAGACAGAGTCAGACATGGCAGAGTCTCTTTTACAGTGAAAGAATCAGATCACCAATTGAGAGTTGATGCTAGATTCAAGCGTTCTCAAACAGATGATGTGGCTCGCATTATTAAAGATGAATTGGATGGTGCTTCTTACGATGAAGAGAATCGCTCCACAACATTTACCATTCGTGACGATGATAAGTTCCTCGTACGACTTAAAAAAGGTCGTCTTAAAATTCGATTTGATAAAGATGAAAATGATCAGGCTGCATACGATCGTGTGAAACGAATTGCAGACCAAGTTAAAATCATTCTCACTTCAGATCAGGTTCAACGTTAATTTTCCCTACTGCACATAGATGATCAACCCACTTGCAACCGCAAATTAACCGGTGGTTAATGAGGTATGGCATTATTATGTCATCCCGAAAGACTACCACAACATCATCTTTATGAAAAAAATTCTGTTGAGGTCCATCTTTGTGATCGTATTATTATTAGCCATTGTTTATCTGATGGCTTGGAAATCTCCCAAGTATTATATTCCTACAACATCTTATCATACAGCAGACTCCATTGTTCCCTTTGAAAAATATACAGGCGAGCATGAGCGACCATTCATCATCAAACAAAAAAGAGTATTGATCTTTGGTGCTACGCACACAAAAGATCCCAATGACACACAAATACCTCAGATGGAGGAGTTGTGGACAGAGTTTCATCCAACGATCGCATTGGTAGAAGGCAGATTGGGATTTTTGTTACCCTGGTTCATGAATCCGGTGAAACAATTGGGAGAAGGTGGATGGGTAAAAGCATTGGCACATAAAGATGGCGTGAAGCTTATGAATTGGGACTTGTCTAAAGAAGCATTGGCTGATTCATTACAACAGTATTTCACCAAAGAACAAATTGCACTACAACAAATACTGAATCCTTATTTTGGTAATCTTCGTTTTGGTAAACCTGATTCTCCGGAAAGCTTTATCAAAGAATATTTGAAACGTGCATCGTTTGTTGGACTTCAAGACAGCATTCGTTCGGTGGAAGATGTAGATCGTTTATGGAAAAAGTATTTCCCTTCAGGACCGGATTGGCGCAACACTTCTGATGAATATGCTTTACCCGGATATTTATCACAAATGATGGCAACTTCTAATGATATCCGTAACAGACAATTGGTAACGATTGTTAAAGAATTGACCGAAAAAGGGGAGCGGGTATTTCTGATTTGCGGCTCTAGTCATGCATATTGTGTGGCCCCTGCATTTCAGCAGTAGAACTTAGTAAGATGTATCGTTATAACAGACAGCCCTGCTGCAAAGATCAGATATCGACTTTGCAGCAGGGCTATTGTGTAAAGTGGCTTAAAACAAATGCATTTCCCATCCTCCTTTCACTTATTTTTGCGCCACGATAAATTACCGATATGAAAAATACACCCTTCACACAAAAACACATCGCACTTGGTGCTAAAATGGCGGAGTTCGCCGGTTATAATATGCCCATCAGCTACTCAGGTATCAATGATGAGCATGCTACTGTTCGTAACAATGCAGGTGTATTTGATGTAAGTCATATGGGTGAATTCATCCTAAAAGGAGATAAAGCATTGGATCTGATTCAGCGTGTTACTTCCAATGATGCTTCAAAACTCACCAATGGAAAAGCACAATACAGCTGCTTGCCCAATGAGCAAGGTGGTATTGTGGACGATTTGATCGTATACTGTATTGAAGAGAACAAAGTGTACATGCTGGTAGTGAACGCATCCAATATTGAAAAAGATTGGAATTGGATCAGCAAGTTTAATACAGAGAATGTTGAGATGCATAATATCAGTGACAAAACTTGTTTGTTAGCCATTCAAGGTCCAAACGCAACAAAGATGTTGCAGCCATTAACAGACATGGATATTATGAACCTGAAGTACTACACTTTTGCGAAAGGAAAATTTGCAGGTGTAGATAATGTTTTGGTAAGTGCAACAGGTTATACAGGAGCGGGTGGTGTAGAAATTTATTTCGAAGATGTAGACGGTGCAGCCGATAAAATTTGGGATGCTATTTTCGCCGCAGGTGGTCCACAAGGTTTGAAACCTATTGGTTTGGGAGCTCGCGATACACTGCGTTTGGAAATGGGTTATTGCTTATACGGCAATGATATTGATGATACCACATCTCCATTAGAGGGAGGATTGGGTTGGATCACTAAGTTTACCAAAGATTTTACGGCAAGAGCTATTTTGGAAAAACAAAAAGCAGAAGGTGTAACTCGTAAGCTGGTTGGTTTTGAAATGATTGAAAGAGGTATTCCTCGTCATGATTACCTGATCAAAGACGCTGCCGGCAATACTATCGGAAAAGTAACTTCAGGAACACAAGCGCCATCTTTGAATAAGGCGATCGGACTAGGCTATGTAAACAATGCTTTTACAGCAGCCGATACAGAGATCTTTATTGAGATCCGTAATGCATTGGTGAAAGCCAAAATCGTAAAGTTCCCATTTGCTTAAACAACAACTATTGATGATAAAAGCCGCAACACTGAGTTGCGGCTTTTTTTATGCTCTCATTCGGCGATGATAACCTTGATTTTATGATTTGTATGTAGCTTTAAAGATGTTTTGTCCGAAAACAAAATATCTATTGTTATGCTTTGCACTGGCTATTTCCTGCAAATCCAGACAGCATATATCGCCTTCTATGCCTGATATTGGTTCTTTAGGAAATGAGGTCGGACATGCCATCATCATTCCTGCAATTTTACATGGACTTACTACAGCAAGCGGTGAGAAATATGATTCTACACGTTATACTGGAGCCCATAAAACCTTACCCTTTGGCACAAAAGTATTGGTGACACATACACTGAGTGGCAAAAGTGTAACAGTAAAGATCATTGATCGTGGATTGGTTGGGACAGGACAGGTGATTGCGCTGAGTAAAGCAGCAGCTCACAAATTAGATACCACCAAAACGATCTCAATACCTGTCAGGATACACTATCAGGAATAACTATAGCCGAGTCTTTCACTTTCGATAGCTTACAGATCTGTAATTCCTGTTCTGATACTACATGATAAGCGTGATCATAACAGCAATAATAGGTAGTACCTTCTTTGCTGATAGCCGTATGGGTAAAATATGTGAAGTGAAACCCACGGTGATATAATAATTCTTTCGGAACCATTTCTGTTTCCTTGGCTCCCTCTACATAAGAAGCTAAAATGCGTCTGTTTTTAAGCAATAAGTGATTGACTTTTTTTACAAACCCTTTTTCATCTATGTATCTCTTATTATTGAATATACTTCTACAGTTATCGTCACAAAATTTTTTATCCGTTCTTCCACGTAAAGAATCTCCGCAGGTCAGGCAATGTTTGGTATTGACAGACATAAGCATCAGTTTGTAGGATGAAAATAGCGGCAATTCATGATGATTAATACTTCATGAGTAAAAACAGGTATTTGTACAAGTGATGAAAGAGTATTTATACGCAACTATTTGCACCAGGAGGATGATAGATCAGGTCTAACAAAGTATAAAAACATAAGTGATTATAAACGGAAATAAACGGATAAACTCCGAATACAAATTCTACTCAGTTAGATATTCGTTTTAGAAAAGCCTCAAACTTCTTTCATTAAAACAGTTGATATGAATATGATCAAGAACAAGGTTCAGCTGATCGGTCACTTAGGTCAGACACCTGAAATCAAAACAATAGAAGGTGGGAAAAAATTAGCCAGTATGAGTTTGGCTACCAAAGAGAATTATAAAGATGCCAACGGTGAGAAAGTAACCGATACCCAATGGCATCAGGTGGTAGCTTGGGGTAAGATGGCAGACTTTGCAGAAAAATATCTGGTGAAAGGAATTCAAGTAGCAGTGGATGGAAAATTGGTCAATCGACAGTATGTCGATAAAACTGGCGTTAAAAGATCTGTCACAGAAATTCATGTGCATGAACTGTTGATCATTACCCCCAAAAAGTAGTAGCCTTTTCTTTCTGAGCGGCCGGCTTTTCTAGGCTGGCCTTTTCATACTTCTACTGCTTTCTCTTTGGTGTATATTTGCAGCCTTATGAGCATGAAGCCGACCTTATACACCATTCTTTCTCCCAGATTATTGGATATATACGATGTATCAGACAGCATCGTTGTGATCATTGATGTTTTTCGCGCTACCTCAACCATTGCTACTGCATTATACAATGGAGCAAAAAGAGTAATACCTGTAGATGCTGTTGATAAATGTATCGCTATTGGAAAAGAAACAGGAGGTATCACTGCCGGCGAAAGGGATGGTAAAGTGATTCCGGGCTTGGCACATGGTAATTCTCCTGCTGAGTATCCTCGTTCTTTTATTGAAGGACAAACACTGGTACTTACCACAACCAATGGCACCAAGCTATTACATATGGCTCTGAATAGTGGAGCGTCTGAAGTGATTACAGGCTCTTTCCCTAATATCTCTGCAGTTTGCGATTACTTGATCGCACAAAAAAAGAATGTGATCTTGGGTTGTTCTGCATGGAAAGACCGCTTCAACCTCGAAGATGCTATGTTTGCAGGAGCTGTCATTCACAGGGTTCAAGATCATTTTACCATTCATTGCGATAGTAGCTTAATGGCTTCTGATATGTATGGACTGCATCAACATGATATGCAACAGTTCATTCGTAGAACCACTCACTGGCACAGATTAGCATCATATGGACTCGAAAAAGACCTTGAATACTGCGTAACCCCCGATGTAGCCAATATTTTGCCTATTTATAGGAATGGAGATTTGGTTTGTGGGTAGTGGTTGGACCATGGTCTATAGTCCATGGTCCATGGCAAAGCCATTGGTTCTGTGTATTGCAGTCATCGAATATTTCCTACCATGGTCTATGGCCCATCAGCTATGAACTATTAGCCATAAGCTAATCTTAACAAACATTTCATCCACATTCCTCGCATTTCTTTTCGTTTACTGGATTGCTTTCCTTTACTTTTGCAAATTGCCCTTTTCGGAGTGGCTTTATTTGATTTAACAGGTAAATAGAATGTAGTGATGTCTATTGCAGCTCTTCTATTTGCACTAATTGCTGATTGATTGTATGGCACTTCCATATTTGGTTAAACATATTTATAATAGCGGCACAGAAGAAGTCATCCGCAGAGGAAAAAAAATTCATGCGCTCGGCAATGTGGAGCTGGTTGAATATGATGAACTGATGGCCAATATTGTTTTTCGTGTAAAAGATGATGGCTACTCCACTTTTTACAAGGTACATATCAATCAATTCAAAGACCCTAAAACACTTTCACTGCGTTGCAGCTGTCCGTATAATCTATCTGAAGTTTGCAGACATAAAGCCGGAGCGCTGTTTCACTTACAAGATTTGCTAGATCGTAACCAACTGGGAGAAAAAGAAACCAGTTACGATCAAAAACATACAGTCGTTAAGATGAAGCAACTAGATCTCAAATTGATCAAGATGCTTTCATCACAGGATAGTTTTGAAAAAGCTGAAAATTATTTGCGTAGCAATCGCTCAAATATTTTAGAAGCAAAAGATGAACGAGTACTTGCGGATTTAGAATATGAAGGCGAAACATTTCGTATCCTGCTTCAGAAAAATGAAGAAAGAAATTTCGATACCAGTTGCACTTGTTCATCTGATAAAGAACATCCACTCTGTGTTCATAAAGACATTGTACTCTTGCAACTGTTGCACAACTATGGTCCAAGTTATTTTGATTCTATTCGCAACTGGGATAAAGAAAAAAATAAACTACTTGCGCTGTATGGCTACTCTTTAAATGATGATCTTAAAGGAAAGTTTGAGTTTACTTATACAGATGGTAAACCTTTTCTGCGTGTACTCGATACCAGTATCAAAAGAGTTTCACTCAATCCCACAACAGAGCTGAAACCCAAAAGAGAAGAAGAACAACCTGCTGCAGCTGCAACTGTTGAACAAGAGCCTGATGATAAAGAAAAAGATTGGGTAAAACTGGGGCTAGTACTAACTTTTAATGAACAGCAATATCCTTATGTCCAATTTGAAGCTGTACAGGGTGAGGTGGATGAAGAAAAAACCAAGTACACCGGTAAAGTCATTAAGCTTGATTTAGGTCGTTTTATCAATACAGAAGTATTTGATGAAGATGATAAAGGATTATTACAGCAACTGCGCAAGCTGATGCCTTCAGAAGTAAGCCGTTATTTAGATCGTAATTCTCCATTCAGCGGCATCTGGGAAAACATTATACAACAACACAATGATGAATTACCGGAAGAAACAAGGCATTTGATCAATGAGTACTTACACCCTAAAGTAAAAAAGCTTTTCACGGAACTCAGTAATCATCCATTTGTATTTTGTTTGCCGGAAAAAAAGCCATTTACTACCGCCAATCTTTTAAAAGCGGAGCTCATCACAGAGTTGATCAGTCCGGAGTTTGAGGTCACTTATCAAAAGGGGCAATATGAAATAGACTGCCGAGTGAAACTTCCTTTGGCTGATTTGAATATTGCCGAAAATGAAAGTAGCTCAACACTTTTATTTCAATACCATCAGCAGTTCTATACTTGGAAAAGAACAGAAGATATCCTGATTCTGGAGAAATTCCTTCCTTCCGGAAAAATCATTATCCCTGCTGAAGACTGGTCTACCCAATTACAACAATTCATCTTACCGCTCTCAAGAGAATACAATGTGCACTTTGGTAATGTGCAGAAAGAGGAAGTAAAAGATGTAAAGCCGGAAGTGAAAGTAATGCTGAAGGAGAAAGGTGAATACCTTTTGTTCCAGCCCATTTTCAATTATAGGGGTTATGATGTGCGTAGTTCTGATAAAGAGAAGATTATCATGCCAGTTGCTGATAAATTATTAGTAATTCAGCGAAATCTGGAAGCAGAGAAAGAGTTCATTCAAAAGATCGAATCACTGCACTCTCATTTTATCAGACCTGCAGAAGGAGACGTGTTAGCGCTGAAAGGGGCAGAAGTTTTACGGAATAATTGGTTCTTCCTTTTTGTAGATGCAGTGAAAGAAATGAATATTCCGGTCTACGGATTTGAAGCACTGAAAAATTTCAGATTCAATACCGCTAAGCCTTCTACAAAAATTTATATCAGTAGCAATACAGATTGGTTTGACGCCAAAATAGAGATCAACTTCGGTGATCAGAAAGTAACAGTAGACGAAGTAAAGAAAGCGTTGAGTAATAAGCAACAGTTTGTACAGTTGGGTGATGGTACTTTAGGTATCTTACCTGAAGAGTGGATCAAAAAGTATTCTTTATTGTTTAGGGTGGGTGAAGGCAAGTCGGGTTCTATGAAACTCAGCAAATACCACTTCAGTGTAGTAGAAGAGCTGTACATGCAACGTGACGAAGAGGAATTATTTTTTCAGCTGGAAGAAAAATACGATCGACTCAAAGAAAATCATTCTATCAAAGAAGTTCCTGCACCTGCACATCTTCGATCCGTCTTACGTCCTTATCAAGAAAGTGGGTTTCAATGGCTGAATTATCTGAGAGAAGTACAATGGGGTGGTATTCTGGCAGATGATATGGGTTTGGGTAAAACCATTCAGGCACTGAGTTTCTTACATCACTTGAAAGAAGAAAATGGTTCATTAAAAGCATTGGTGGTTTGTCCTACAACATTGATGTTCAACTGGCAGAATGAGATCGGTAAGTTTACACCAACGATCAAATTCTATGTACATCATGGGGCACAAAGAACACGTGATAGTCTTGCTGCAACTGATGCAGATGTGATCATTACTACTTATGGTACTTTACGTAGTGATATCAAGCAGTTCGTTGAAGTGGCTTTTGATTATGTGGTATTGGATGAGAGTCAGGCGATTAAAAATCCTTCCAGTAAAGTAACAAAAGCAGCGAGCTTGATCAAAGCGAAGAATAGACTTTGTTTAAGTGGTACACCGCTTCAAAACAATACATTCGATATCTATGCACAAATGAATTTCTTGAATCCGGGAATGTTGGGTAGTGTGGAGTTTTTCAAACAAGAGTTTTCTATTCCTATTGATAAATTCGGCGAGAAAGAGCAAAAGGAACATCTGCGTAAACTTTTATTCCCCTTCATCTTGCGAAGAACAAAAGAACAAGTTGCTAAAGATCTTCCTGAGAAACAAGAAATGGTTCTCTTTTGTGAGATGGGTGATGAACAAAGACGTATTTACGATGCATTCAGAAACGACTATCGCGATAAAATATTAGGTGTTGTAGATAATCAAGGTATTCAAAAATCACAGCTTACTATTTTACAAGGTCTGATGAAACTAAGACAGATTTGTGACAGTCCGGCCATCATTAAAGATGAAGAGAAGTTTCCGAATGTATCTGTGAAGTTGGAAGAATTGGGAAGAGAAATCACAGAGAATATCGGTAATCACAAAGCACTC
Source organism: Bacteroidota bacterium (assembly GCA_039795345.1). Lineage (GTDB taxonomy): Bacteria > Bacteroidota > Bacteroidia > Chitinophagales > Chitinophagaceae > Sediminibacterium. The sequence goes on along the minus strand of JBDKEH010000066.1, from coordinate 2,383 downwards.
ATCTTCTCACAATTCCTGGGAATGCTTGCATTGATCAAGGAAAAAATGAAAGAGTTGGGTGTAGATTATGAATATTTTGATGGTAGCAGTACGGTCAATGAACGTGAAAGAGCCATCCAACGTTTTCAGAATGATGATTCATGTCGTGTGTTCCTGATCTCATTAAAAGCAGGTGGTGTGGGTTTGAACCTTACGGCGGCGGATTATGTTTATATCGTCGATCCTTGGTGGAATCCTGCAGTAGAACAACAGGCAATCGACAGAACGCATCGTATTGGCCAGACTAAAAACATCTTCGCTTATAGAATGATTTGTAATGATACGGTAGAAGATAAGATCCTCAAATTGCAAGATCGAAAAAGAAGTTTAGCACGTGAACTGATCACTGATGATGAAGGATTTGTGAAGAATCTGACACGTGAAGATGTGGAGTATTTATTTAGTTAACACCTGCTTGTCAAATGGTTAAGTATGTTGTTAGTAGGTACTATTGGCCAAGCGACCTATCTACGTATATCTTTCACCGATTTTAACAAGAGGCTTCCCAACCATCCTTTTAGCTTTCCGTTAATCTTTTTGACTTTAAGCTGGTCTAAGACCATTGTATAGCTTCGTATAACATAATAAACTTGAGCATGACCAAAATTTTAACTGCCATTACCTGTTTGTTCTTTGCATTTACTGTGCAAGCTCAAACCAGTGCCACTCTAAAAGGTAAACTGGTAGATACGGTAGGGAAACAATCTCTCAAAGACGCATCGATCTCTATCCTAGATGCAAAAGATTCTACATTGGATGTTTTTGGCCTTACTAAAGCTGACGGTAGTTTTCTGATCAGTAATATCACTTTTGGTGAGATGATCGTGGATATCAAATTCCAAGGTTATGAGCCATTCTCTAAGAAGATCACTTTTTCCAAGACCAATAATATGGTCGATCTGGGAAATATTTATATGACCGTTGCAGCTACTGATCTGGGTAATGTTACTGTTACTCAATCAGCTGTAAGAATGAAAAATGATACGGTTGAATTCAGTGCTTCTGCATTTAAAACCAAACCCAATGCAGTAGCTGAAGACCTGCTAAAAAAAGTACCGGGTATACAAGTTGATAAAAACGGAAACATTACTGCACAGGGGGAGCAAGTACAAAGAATATTGGTGGATGGTAAAAGATTCTTTGGTGATGACCCAAGAATGGCCACTCGTAACCTTCCTCCGGATGTGATCGATAAAATTCAAGTATTTGATCAGGCCAGTGACCAGAGCGCATTTACCGGATTTGATGATGGAAACAGAGTAAAGACGATCAATATAACTACTCGAAAAGACAAGCGCAAAGGGTATTTCGGTCGCGGAACACTAGGTTTTGGTGCCAATGCTGACGAAGGATTGTATGATAACAGTTTTAGTCTGAGCCGTTTCAATGGTGATCGACAAATCACTTTCACCGGACAGGCAAATAACGTAAACAAGCAGAATTTCTCTGTACAGGATATGTTGGGTTCTTTAGGTGGTGGAAATTTTGGCGGAGGCGGAGGCGGCGGACGTGGCGGCGTTCAGGCATTTACCGGAAGTGGTGGTGCAGGTGGATTGGTAAACACATGGGCTGGGGGTATCAACTATAGAGATACTTGGAGTCCGAAGACACAGTTCTCAGGAAGTTATTTTTATAACGACCAGAAAACTTATCGTGATCAGAATAGTTTAGTGCAGAACTTGATTCCGGGTGCTCCTGACTCATCTATTTTCAATAATCAAACGAACTCTTCTAAAACGTATAACAATAATCACAGGATCAATTTTAATATTGAGCACCAGTTTGATTCTTCAAATTCACTTATTATAAGACCGAATATCAGCTTTCAGGATACATGGTCTCAAACTTTACAACAAACAGCTTCAACACGTGGTAAATTCACAGCATTGAATAGTTCAGATGCCAGATCGATCCGTGAAAACAAAGGGTACAATGGTAGTGTAGAAGCAACCTTCCGTCATCGCTTTCCCAAGAGAGGACGTACGTATTCAATCGGCATCAATGCCGGCGGTAGTGCCAATGATGGAACAGGGTCTAACTATTCATTGAATCAGTTCAATCCAATCAATAGACCTGCTTATATTGACACCATCGACCAGGTATACACTACCAATCGCGATACCAGAAACTTTAGTGGTACACTTTCTTATACTGAACCTATTGCAAAAAATCAACAACTTGAGTTCAACTACAATTACTCTTTCAATGTCAATAACTCAGGAAGAGAAACTATGGAGTATGATGCAGGTACAGGAAAGTATGAAATACCGGTGACCAATCTAACCAACACTTTTGAGAACACTTTTAGTTCTAATAGGTTTACAATGAACTATCGTTTGCAAAA
>JBDKEH010000053.1:0-3679 GCA_039795345.1 Bacteroidota bacterium | reverse complement strand
TTATTACGATGAAACTCTCCTTTCTCAAGATCGGTTCCTTTGTCTTCAGCTCCGCCAATAGCGATCAGTTTACCTTTTGGAATACGCATTCAGTAGAAATTCTTTCCAAACAAAAATAAGTGATTTCAACGGCTGAGGCTTCGCCAAAAATGTACTATATTCATCATCCTCCCTATTGGGTATTTTCTGTGAATAAATAAGCAACCAAACCTTCTGTATGAAAATTGAAGAGATCAAAGTACTGCGTGGACCTAACTACTGGAGTGTTCGTCGCCCTAAACTGATCCAGATGAAATTGAATCTGGAAGAATTGGAACAAAGACCCACCAATACCATTGATGGTTTTCGTGAACGATTGGAAAGTCTTTTCCCTTCGATGTATTCTCATCGCTGTAGTGTAGGTAAACCCGGTGGATTTTTTCAACGTGTTGAAGAGGGAACCTGGATGGGACATGTGATAGAACATATCGCTTTGGAATTACAAACGCTCGCCGGGATGAATTGTGGATTTGGGAGAACCAGGGGTACCGGTAAGGAAGGAGAATATTATGTGGTCTTCAATTATATGGAAGAAGATGCAGGTGTATATGCTGCCAAGGCATCTGTTCGAATTGCTCAATCATTGGTAGATGGTGTTGCTTATCAATTATCTGACGATATACAGCGCTTACGTGAAATACGTGAAGACACGCGTTTGGGGCCGTCTACCGGTTGTATTGTGGAAGAAGCTGCAAAACGTGGCATCCCTTATATCCGATTGAACAAACAGAGTCTCGTTCAGTTGGGATATGGTGTTCATCAGAAAAGAATCAGAGCTACCATTGCCAGCACTACTTCCAATATTGCTGTTGATATTGCTTGTGATAAAGAAGAAACCAAAAACTTACTCGAAGCAGCTGAAATACCCGTTCCAAAAGGAACCGTGATCAGGACGGAAGCAGGATTAGAAGATGCCGTTGCTAAATTCGGCTATCCTTTGGTGATCAAACCGATTGATGGCAATCATGGCAAAGGCAATACCACCAATATCACTACTTGGGAAATGGCACTCAAAGCTTTTGAAGCTGCTAAACAATACAGCAGATCGGTGATCGTTGAGAAGTTTATTACCGGTGTTGACTTTCGTGTGTTGGTCATCAACTACAAATTTGTTTGTGCGGCATTGAGAACACCTGCATCAGTAATAGGTGATGGTGTGCATACCATTCAATGGCTGATCGATGAAACCAATAAAGATCCACGTAGGGGTTATGGACATGAAAAAGTGTTGACACAGATCACCATTGATCAGTTCACACAAAAAATGTTGGATGAGAAAGGATATACTTTAGAAACCATTCCTCCAAAAGATGAATTGGTATTGTTGAAACCAACTGCTAATCTTAGTACCGGCGGAACATCTACAGATGTAACTGATGAAGTACATCCGGTCAATATTTTCCTTGCAGAACGAATTGCGAAGATCATTGGATTGGATATCTGTGGTATCGATATCATGGCTCCTGATCTTCGTGCACCCATCTATGAAAATGGTGGTGCGGTTCTAGAAGTGAATGCTGCACCGGGTTTCCGTATGCATATTGAACCTGCAGAAGGATTACCCAGAAATGTGGCCGAGCCCGTGATCAATATGTTATTCCCCAAAGGTTCTGATGGACGAATACCTATCATTGCCGTTACCGGAACCAATGGTAAAACCACTACTACCCGACTCACCGCACATATTTGTAAAACAGCCGGACGAAAAGTGGGTTATACTACCAGTGATGGTGTATACATACAGAACCAACTGATGATGAAAGGTGATTGTACCGGTCCATTGAGCGCACAATTTGTACTGAGAGATCCAACTGTTGATTTTGCAGTATTAGAATGTGCTCGCGGAGGTTTGTTGAAGGCAGGTTTGGCATTTCAAAACTGTAACGTCAGTATTGTAACCAATGTAACAGCCGATCATCTTGGATTGGGAGGCATTGATTCATTGGAACAAATGGCGAGAGTAAAAGCGGTGATTCCGGAAACCACTTTTAATCATGGCTTTTCCATCCTGAATGCAGATGATGACCTGGTGTATAATATGCATAAAGGACTAAGTTGCAATGTGGCCTATTTCAGCATGGATGAAATGAATCCACGTATACAGGAGCATTGTAATAAAGGGGGGTATGCCGTTGTGTTTGAAAATGGATACGTATCTATATTAAAAGGCACCTGGAAAATCAGGGTCATTAAAGTAAGTGAGATCCCCATTACTTATGGTGGAAAGGCAATTCATAATATCATGAACACCCTACCTGCCGTACTTGCCACCTACTTATTCAAAGACATCAGTATAGAAGATATTCGAACTGCGCTAACCACATTTGTTCCTTCGCCTTCACAAACACCGGGTAGATTGAATCTGTTTGAGTTCAAACATTTCAAGTTTCTGGTAGATTTTGCCCATAATCCGGCCGGATTGGAACTACTCTGTGACTTTGTTGGAAAAATGGATGGTTCACCGAAAGTGGGGATCATCAGCGGTACCGGTGACCGGAGGGATGAAGATATTCGGGAATTGGGACGTATTTCCGGTAGAAGTTTTGATGAGATCATCATCCGACAGGATAAAAATCTGAGGGGTAGAACCGCAGAAGAGATCGTAAACCTCTTGGTGGAGGGCATCAATGATACCAAAGGAAAAGATATCCCCCTGACCATTATTTATAATGAAAAAGAGGCCATCATGCACGCCTATAATACCGCCAAACCCGGTTCTCTGATCACGATCATGTGTGATGTAGTGGCGGAAGCGCTGGATTTAATTAAGGCGCTGAAGGAGAAAGAGGATGTGGAGTGAGGGTTGACAGTTAACAGTAGGAAAGAAATTGTTTCTTTCTGTCAACTGTCAACTACCAACTATCAACTATTTTCACCCTAAAATTTGGAGTCAAACATCTTCTCCCCTATTTTTGCACCCCATTCAGAAATGAAAGGGTCGGATTGCCCGATAGTATAAGGGTAGTACAACTGATTTTGGTTCAGTATGTCTTGGTTCGAATCCAGGTCGGGCAACGTAAGTGGACAAATCGATTTCTTCATCGTTTTGTCCACTTTTTATTTTCCGCAAACCCTTACCAACATTGAATATCAGCTCGACTGCTTCATTCATCCGAGTGGTTCGAAAATTTTTTCCGTCAAAAGTCATTTTTTCAGGAAATATCGAACCAATTAAACGACGTTTTTTTGCTGTATCCAAGGTTTTATAAGCCTCCGCGAGCCTTGAAAGGTTATCAACTGCTTTTTTGATCAATGGCTTGATATCGACTCTGTTTTTAGACAATTCAAACAGCTGACTTTCCAGTCGGTCAATTTGATCTTCATACTTTTTCTTGTACTCATGGTAATCTTGTCGACTAATTTCATCCGATATAAATTTCTCTCTCCCTTTTGAAATTTTTTCCTGCAACTCTGCCACTTGTATTTTCAACTCACGAAAACCATCCCCACTATTTATCTCTTGCTTTTTGTAAATCGAATGGATGACTTCGGAATACAATTCTGACATTCCGGGATAAGGATTAAACTTCACCAATTGCTTCAAGAAAAGTTGATTGGTATCTTCTGCTTTAAATCGCGCTTTACAAGGAGAAATACAATGATAATAATAGTACCGAAGTTTTCTTCCTCTGGAGGCACT
>JBDKEH010000128.1:0-56375 GCA_039795345.1 Bacteroidota bacterium | reverse complement strand
AACCATGCTTCCCGACTATCCACATAAAATCTTTAGCGATAAACGCAGTTGTTATTGCTTGCTGATGGAAGCATTGGCCATGGATGCCTATTAGTATGCTTGATCAAGCAGCGAATTTTCTTTTTTCATTCATCTTTTAAACATATTGTATGGAATCGATTGCTACTTCTATGGTACAGTCAACTACCACTGATTTTTTACCCTTACAGGGCACTGATTATGTTGAATTTTATGTGGGTAATGCCAAGCAAGCAGCCCATTTTTATAAAACCGCTTTTGGGTTTCAAAGTTTGGCTTATGCCGGACCGGAAACCGGTGTGAAAGACCGCGCCAGTTATGCTGTCAGACAAAACAAATTGACTTTTGTTTTCACCACAGCATTACGTATTGACAATCCTATTGCGGATCATGTGTACAAACATGGTGATGGTGTGAAAGTATTGGCGTTGAAAGTAAAAGATGCTACTGATGCGTGGAAGCAAACCACACAACGTGGGGGTAAAAGTTATATGGAACCACAAAGATTGACGGATGAATTTGGGGAAGTGGTGATCAGTGGTATTCATACTTATGGAGATACAGTACACCTGTTCATCGAAAGGGAAAATTACAATGGAGCATTTTTGCCCGGGTATAGAAAATGGGAGAGCCATTACAATCCAAGTGAAACAGGTTTGTTGTATGTAGACCATTGTGTAGGCAATGTTGGATGGAATCAAATGAATCCATGGGTAAAATTTTATGAGGAAGTGATGGGTTTTAAGAATATTCTCAGCTTTGACGATAATGATATTTCAACAGAGTATTCTGCTTTGATGAGTAAGGTGATGAGTAATGGGAATGGGTTTGTAAAATTTCCGATCAATGAACCGGCAGAAGGAAAGAAGAAATCTCAAGTAGAAGAATACCTTGAGTTTTATAATGGAGAAGGTTGTCAGCATGTGGCATTAGCCACCAATGATATCGTTAAAACCGTAACAGATCTACAAAATAGAGGAGTTGAGTTTTTGAAAGTCCCAACAACTTATTACGATGATCTATTGGACAGGGTAGGGCATATTGATGAAGATCTGAATCCTTTACGTGATTTAGGGATTCTTGTAGATAGAGATGATGAGGGCTACTTATTACAAATATTTACTAAGCCCGTTGAAGACAGACCCACATTGTTCTTTGAGATCATTCAAAGAAAAGGGGCTAAAAGCTTTGGGAAAGGGAATTTTAAGGCACTTTTTGAGGCCATTGAAAGAGAACAGGCTGATAGGGGTAACCTTTAATCCTCTCGTTGATATTGACCGGAATCTCCTTACAGATTCCGGTTTCTTTTTATACAATAAAACATAGGAAAAGTCGTTTCATTTTAACAGTCGATTGATTTCATCATTTAGTATTTTGCGCCCATGAAATACCCCCTGTTGATCACTTGTTCATTAATAATTTCTAGTACTGTTTTCGGGCAGTCGGGATTTATTGACAATCAGCGTGTTTTTCCGCGGGTAGCACAGGCCATTCGTTCCAAAGAAGATAGTCTAAAGAAACAGTTCGCCTCAGCCAAGTTATCATGGCCGGCAAAGGATATGTATATCCGTAGTTTTAAGTATGATAGTCAATTGGAAGTGTGGGTAAGAAATACTTCAGCAGAACCTTATAAGTTATTCAAAACCTATAAGATATGTGCACTTTCGGGTACCCTTGGACCGAAGAGAATGGAGGGAGATTATCAGGTTCCGGAGGGGTTTTATTATATCAATGAATTCAACCCAAAGAGTATGTATCATTTGTCATTGGGCTTGAATTACCCCAATGCATCCGATTTGTTTTTGAGTGATTCTATTAAACCGGGAAGTGATATTTATATCCATGGAAGTTGCATTACAGTAGGCTGTATTCCCATACAAAATGATCAGATCGAGGAATTATATGTGCTGGCCTCTCATGCACGAAATCAAGGACAAGACTTTATACCGGTACATATTTATCCCGTACGTTTTAGCAATAACAGGAGTCAGGAATACCTTGATAGAAACAGTAAGGAAGACAAAGAGTATCAAAAGTTCTCCACCCGTTTAAAAGAAGTGTATGACTTTTTCGAGGAAAATAAAAAGCTGCCGCTCATTTCTGTGAACAAAAAAGGGGAGTACGTGATTTTATAATGTCAGATCGCAGATCTCAGATTTTTGTAGAAAGTACATCTCCTGCACAATAAAAAATATACAAAGCAAGTTTCTGGCTATTGGCTATTGGCTATTGGCTATTGGCTATTCCATCTCTTTCTTACGACATGATACAACTGCATGGCATCAGGGGTGAGTTTGAAATAGAAGACTCCACCAATCATGATGGCAGAAAAGACCGTCACGTTGCAGATGATTTTAGTCCATCCGTCGAATCCACTAAATGCTTGGCTGCAAATAAAATAAGCTGCTATTGCTAAGAATAATGAATACAAGGTTTTCATTGTGAAAGGCTGCATATTGAATTTTCGTCTTAGAAATTCATACCGAATGAAATTGTAAGAGGCATAAGCGATCAATTCCGCATAAGCTGATCCAATAATACCATAGTGTTTGATTAGAAAATAAGTGAGTGGTAGACGAAGTCCGATCAATACCACGCCACTGATGAAATCAAATCTCCAATAAGTTGAAGTATTAATGACCATGGCATTTAGCCCTGTACCTGCATCAATAATACGTACAATGCCTAAAATAAAAATGACATTCAAACTGCTGAGATAGTCTTCCTGGATATTTAAAACTTTGATGCCTTCCTCGGCATTGAGCCAAATATTTCCAAACAAAAACAAAGCCATGAGCAAGAGATTAATACAGGATCTGGAGTAGATACGATGAATCTCAGGATAGTTTTTATCCTTCCATGCCCTTGAAAGAAAACTAGACGAAACAGCCTGTATACTTCTCTGTGGAACTTGAATGACATTGGCCGTGAACTGAGCAAATACAAAAATGCCTACTGCTGTTAATCCTTGAAACCCTGCGATGATGAAGCTATCGATTGTAGCTGCTACAGAAGCGATCAATGTGCCGCCGTAGATCAATATCTGCATAGAAAGAATCTTTTTCCAAAACTTCCTCGTTACCTTACTGATCTTAAAATGAAAATGAAGATGACCATTGCGTAATAAGTAAACGAACAAGAATAAAAAGATCGCGAGATATTGGAAAGCAAAAAGGTAAATGAATGTTGCAAAACTGATCCACTTAAAATAAAACAAGCCTATCAACACACTCGTAATGATCCTGAGTAATGTTTCTTTCAGAAAATTGGATACCACAGATAATTGCAAAGCCCAACTGAATCCTTCAATCACAGAAAAGAATAACATACCCATCGCAAAAGGAAACATCCAATAATAGTAATCAAGGATCAAAGGCGATTTTTCTTGGTATTTCTCTACAAAAAATGGTTGGAAAACAAATCCACTGACTAAAACGATAATGAATCCAATGATTGATGCCAACATTGCCCAACTCATCAGATCAATTTTGCGTGGCTCAAGATTATCTTTATAATAGGGGTAGAATTTATAAATAACAGGTATAACCCCCATAGCCCCAAAGGCCATCATATTCTGAGCGAAATCAAAAAAGATACGTGTTAAACCAAATTGTTCGGGTGTAAACGAACCATTTTTAGTGTAGAAATAATGATTCACAAACCCAATAGCAAAACCGATATAAACCAGTACACTGGAAATGATGGTTTGTTTGCGAATGCTTCCCATGGGCTGTTGAATAATAATAGATTCCTGTAAAAATAAGGTGCAGGGAGCTAGTTTAAACAGATTTTACCGAGGTAGCTGCTAAATAAAATAAAAAAGAAGCCACATATTCACAGATTAGTTCTTTAATCTGTGAATATGTGGCTCTATTCAACACACCTGAATTATTGCTTCTTTAACTTGTCTTTGAACACCTTTTCGAATTTCTCCAATTTAGGTCTGATAACAAATCGACAATATCCCTGATTTGGGTTGTCATTATAATAATTTTGATGATAGTTCTCGGCCAGATAGAAATTCTTAAAAGGCTCAATGGTGGTAACAATGGGTTTATCCCAGGCGCCACTTTTATCTAATAAGTCTTTATATTTTTCTGCCTTTTGCTTTTGTGACTCATTGTGATAATACACTACACTTCTGTATTGAGGCCCTATATCATTTCCTTGCTGATTAGGGGTGGTAGGATCATGGGTTTTCCAGAATACCTCTAAAAGCTCATCATAAGTGATCTTAGACGGATCATAAACTATTCTTGCCAACTCCACATGACCGGTATTTTTATCACAAACCTGCTCATAGGTGGGATTTTCAACAAATCCACCGCCATATCCACTCACTACTTCTAAAACTCCTTCCAGTCGCTGAAAGAAAGCCTCTGTACACCAAAAACATCCCTCCCCGAAGGTCGCAGTGTCGGTAACAATGCCACTGTAATTCACTTTCGTATTCATATTTGTTGCTTTTTTTGAAGGTTGTTGGGCACAGGAAACCAAACTGATTCCCAAAACCAAGAAACTAAACATTAAACGCATATTCCTGTTTTTTATAAAATTAGCTATAGATAATCTAACAAACAGACAGTATGAATGTTCTATCCTTACAAAAAGCGTGTTAATCTTTGATTTTTTGATCCTTGGTTGCTTGTTCCTCTCAATCAGCCATTGGCTATGAGCCATACGCTAACTAAATCAAGAAATCAAAGATCAAAAAATCAAACATCAAGTATCGCCTTTACCTTTGCGCCTTAATCGAACAATGTACCATGCGTTTGTATCCTGAAACAGCATTGACTCAATTGGAATTTGACAAGGTCAGGACTTTATTGGAAAGTCACTGCAAGACCTTGTATGCCCGAGAAAAAGCAACGCAATTGCGGATACACACAAAGAAAGAGTATATTGAACTTGAGCTACAACAAACTTTTGAGTTTAAATCAATTCTTCAGCAAGCGCAATATTTCCCCAATGATTTTACCCTTCCGTTGCATCAAGAGCTTCGTTTGCTTGGAATTCCAGGGGCTTTAATCACGGGTGAACAGTGGTTACAGATCAGAAAATTATCTGATAATACCGCTAACATTTTTCGTTGGTTCGATACGGAACGAAGATCAGCCTTTCCGGCAATGGCAAAAGTGATCAAGGATAGTTACTATGAGAAGACGATCATCGAAATGATCGATGAAGTGATCGATGAGCAAGGCAATGTAAAAGATAATGCTTCTCCTGATCTTCAAAAGATCAGAATGAATCTTTATCGAAAAAGGAATGAGCTGAGAAGAATGTTTGAAAAAGTCATTTCTAAACTGGCAAAAGCCGGATATACAGCCGACATCGATGAGAGCTTTAGTAATGGTAGAAGAGTCGTAGCCGTTTTTTCAGAACATAAGCGTCAGGTCAAAGGTATCTTACACGGAGAAAGCGATAGTAGAAAAACCTCTTTCATCGAACCAGAAGAAACCATTGACCTCAATAACACTGTATTTGCATTAGAGAATGATGAGCTAAAAGAAGTCCAAAGAATTCTTCGACAACTTACCGCTAAATTATCTGTCTATGCACCCTTGCTTTCTCAATATCTATTGATCTCAGGGGAATATGATTTTATTCGAGCAAAAGCAAAATTGGCCATTGATATGAATGGGCAATTACCTGAGTTATCAGATAAAGCCCATGTTCATTTGATCAATGCTTATCATCCTTTGTTATTGTTGTACAACAAAGCTGCTAATAAGCCCACCATACCTGTATCACTAACACTTGATGAACAAAACCGTATCCTGGTAATCAGCGGCCCGAATGCAGGTGGGAAGACTGTTACTATGAAGACCATTGGCCTCAATCAGCTTTTATTGCAAAGCGGATTATTGGTGCCGGTAAGTCCGGATTCACAAATGGGAATCTTTAAACAATTATTCATTCATATCGGTGATACCCAGAATCTGGAATTTGAATTGAGTACGTATAGCAGTCATCTTTTACACATGAAGTCTTTTATTGAAGCTGCTAACGGTAAGACTTTATTTTTTATTGATGAATTGGGTAGTGGTAGTGATCCCAATTTAGGTGGTGCATTTGCAGAAGTGATCATGGAAGAGTTGGCGCGTAAACATTCCTATGGGGTGGTAACTACGCATTACTTGAATTTGAAAGTGATGGCCAATCATACCAAGGGTATCATCAATGGAGCCATGCAATTTGATGAAGTGAATCTTCAGCCTATGTACAAGTTGATCGTTGGTAAACCCGGCAGCTCTTATACATTCGCGATTGCTGAAAGAATTGGTTTGCCACAACACCTGATCAACAGAGCGCGCAAACTGGTAGAGGAAGATCATTTTAAGTTAGATCGTTTGTTAAATCGGACTGAGCAAGATCTCCAGCAATTAGAACAGGAAAAGAAGCAATTACATAAACTGTTGCGAGAAAATGATCGCCTAAAAAAAGAGATGGAAGTGGTGATGGACAAAGAACGTCATCGACAGCAGGTGGAGTTGTTAAAGCAACAGAACAGAATAACAGAAGATCGATTGGTGTACCTCAAAGACATGGAGCGTAAACTGAAACAGATCGTATTGGATTGGAAAAAATCAGAAAATAAACAAGAGGTAATTAAAAATCTGCAAAATCTTTTATTCAAGCAGAAGGAAACCATTGTTGTAAATAAGTTGGCCAAAAAGGTGGATCTCAAATACAAAGAATTGAATAAGGAAATCATCATTGGCTCATTGGTTAAGTTGCGAAAGAATTATCAGGTAGGGGAAGTAAAAGAAATAAGAGGAAAGAGGGCCATTGTGCAAATTGGATTACTCCCTATGCATGTAGACCTATCTGATTTAGTCGTAGTGGAAAAATTGGAAGAAAAGCCAGCTTCATAACCTTGATTTTAAGCATAGACACCTCGTAACCCTTATCTAGTAAGGCTTTCAAAGTTTTTATTCTTTCTTTCTCTATTTTTTTTGGTAAATATCATTCAAAACGTACTTTTGCCGCGGAGAGATGGCAGAGCGGTCGAATGCGGCGGTCTTGAAAACCGTTGACTGTCAAAGGTCCGGGGGTTCGAATCCCTCTCTCTCCGCTTACGCCCACCAAAGCTTTAGCGACGGTGGGCTTTTCATTTTTCATACACACCTAAATTTTGGTGGGCTTCAGCGGACGAGTCCGTCTTAATTATTTTATTTCAATACTAGGTTGCAACTCATGCCTTGGATCTCAAAATCAGGTATAAATACCTATTGACAACTTGCTTTTTTGGCTAAATCTTTACTTTAAAAATGCAATATGTTTACATACTTATGTGTAACAATGGACACACCTATGTAGGATGTACGAAAGACCTTAGAGAAAGATTCAATCGACATAATAATGGATTTGTTCCTGCCACAAAATCATATCTGCCAGTAAAACTTCTATTTTACTGCGCTTTTACTGATAAGGTAAAAGCATTTCAGTTTGAGAAATACTTAAAGTCAGGATCAGGAAGAGCTTTTATGAATAAGCGTCTTTACTAATCATATTAATGATTTACTCATAGTCATTCGTGACTAGGGATTAATGATTAACTTTCCTCTATGTAGGTGTTCATACTAATTCACTTAGTTCTCTAAAAAAGAGGAAGGAATTTTTTAGAATGCTATTCATAAATAATAGTTGTAAAAAGTAAAACAATTGCATGCAGATTTTTCTCGTACTTCTCCTTGTTATTATCGGACTTACGGTACTGACATCTGTATGTAAAGTTTCTCCATTCGTCTCATTTTTAGTTATTTCCATTTGTGCCGGCTTGCTTCTTGGGATGCCGCTGATGGCAATTGTAAAATCATTGCAGAAAGGGGTGGGAGATATGCTTGGCTCCATCATTATTACCCTCGCTTCAGGAGCTATGATTGGCAAACTGGTAGCCAATAGCGGAGCAGCAACAGTCATTGCAGAGAAAGTAATTACCATTTGTGGTCAAAAATATTTGTCATGGGGTATGATGTTGACCGGACTTATCATTGGAATCCCATTATTCTATAATGTGGGCTTCGTCTTGGTCATTCCCATTATATTCAGCCTAGTGTATAAATACAAGCTTCCCGTTATTCCGGTTGCCATACCTATTTTAGCGGCGCTTTCAGTAGCACATAGTTTGTTACCTCCACATCCGTCTCCTGCTTCTTTGGTTGGGATATTCAATGCCAGCATCTCTAAAACTTTTTTGTATGGAATGATTGTAGCAATTCCTGCAATCGTATTGGCTGGACCGATTTTTTCTAAGTTCTTAAAGCATATCAAAACAGGTACATCGCGATTTCAGTTTCAAGAAACCGTACAGGTTGAAAATCCTCCATCATTGAGCGTGAGTATTTTCTCTGCTTTGATGCCTATTTTTTTATTGTTGCTCACCCTTTTGACTTCATTTGTTTTCAAAGGAAATGATATCATTGAAAAGGTTTGTGACTTTATCAATGAGCCCTCCATTTTGATGTTGCTGTCTTTACTAATCGTAACTTTTTTATTGGGTAAGAAGCAAGGTATGTCGATACAAGATGTGATGAACACCTATGACCAAGGAGTTCGTGAAATAGCTACCATCATTTTAATCATAGGAGCTTCTGGTGGATTGAAACAAATATTGGTAGACAGTAAAATGAGCAATGAAATAGCTACTGCTTTACAATCTATCCAAATACATCCGCTAGTTCTGGCCTGGCTTGTTGCTGCAATTATTCGACTATTCCTCGGATCAGCAACTGTTGCCGGACTTACAGCAGCAGGCATTATTGCTCCGCTGATAATGCAATTGGATGTAGATCCTAATTTGGTCATTTTAGCGATCGGTTCAGGTAGTATTTTTTGTTCCCATGTGAATGATACCGGTTTCTGGATGTTCAAAGAGTATTTTAATGTTTCCATAAAAGATACTTTTTTATCATGGTCATTGATGGAAACCATTGTTTCAGTGGTTGGATTAGCGGGTGTTTTGGTATTGAGTTTGTTTGTTTAAGTGTAACGATGTATGAATCGAAAGAATAAAATTTATGTATTAATGGGTGTGTCCGGAAGTGGTAAAACCACCATTGGACAATTACTTGCCCATCGGCTAGGTATTTCATTTTTTGATGGAGATGATTTCCACTCAGAAGCCAATATCAAAAAAATGAGAGGCGGTATGCCTCTTGATGATAATGATCGCTATGAATGGCTAAAGAATATTCATAAAATTGCAAGTGAAACTTTAGATAATAACAAATCTGCTGTTATCGCTTGCTCAGCATTAAAAAATAAATATCGAGAGATCATTTCAGCGAATATCAAAGAGTCTGTTATTTGGATATTCTTGAATGGAACAAAAGAACTGATTCAGCAAAGAATGGCAAGCAGGAAAGAGCATTATATGCCGGTTGCTCTTTTACAATCTCAATTCGACATCCTTGAAATTCCACAGGAAAGTATTATGATTGATATATCATTAGATCAGGAAACTATGGTGAATACAATTCTTCAAGAAACAAATAAATCAACATTAGGTATTGTTGGATTAGGTGTAATGGGCAAAAGCTTAGCCAGAAATTGGGCTCGTAACGGAATAAATCTTTCTCTCTACAACAGATATGTGAAAGGGGTTGAGGAACGAATTGCTGAAAAAGCAATTCACGATTATCCTGAGTTAAATAATGCATTAGGTTTTGAAGAGTTAAAAGCTTTTGTACAATCTCTCACAAAACCAAGGGTTGTTTTTATGATGATAAAAGCTGGCAAAGAAACCGATGTATTTATAGATGAAATTTTACCTCACTTAGATGCAGGTGACATTTTGATAGACGGTGGTAATTCTCATTATGAGGATACGAAAAGACGTATCGAGTATTTAGGAAAAAAACAGATGCATTTTATTGGAACGGGCGTTTCTGGTGGTGAAAAAGGTGCACTCAATGGCCCCAGCATCATGCCGTCAGGTTCTATTGAAGCTTATCAAAAAATCGAACATTTATTATTCGCCATTGCTGCCAAAGATAAAAATGGTAATCCTTGTTCAACATACATTGGACCTGAAGGTTCAGGACATTTTGTAAAAATGATTCATAATGGGATTGAGTATGCTGAGATGCAATTGATTGCTGAGACGTATGCATACTTACGTTATGTACAAGGCTTAGAACCGCCTGGAATTGCGGATGTATTTGCAGAATGGAATCAAGGAGCATTGCATAGTTACCTACTGGAAAGCACGGTTCACATTTTACAAAAGAAAGAGGGGGATGCTTATTTGATTGATTTGATCTTAGATGTAGCAGGTAACAAAGGCACAGGAAACTGGGCTACTATTGCTGCTTCTGAATTAGGAATACCTGCAGGAATGATCACAGGAGCTTTGTTTGCAAGATATATTTCAACACTCAAAGAATCTATTCAAAGCCTTAGACAGCAACTGTCCACTAATACGAGTTCAAATCAACTGAATATCGACTCTATAAAAGGAGCGTATACTGCTGCTAGAATAGTCAATCACCAACAAGGGTTCTTGGTCTTAAAGGCTGCATCACTAGAATTTAAATGGCATCTGGATCTTTCAAACATCGCACGTATATGGACAAATGGATGTATCATCAGAAGTTCACTCATGGAAAAAGTGATTCCGGTTTTTCATGAGCATGATGAGCTTTTTGAGGATGATCAATTCAGGCAAGAATTACTGTTGTTAAGAGCGGATCTGAAACGGTTTTGCATCAGTTCTTTAGAAGCAGACTTGTCAATACCTTGTCATACAGGCGCATTGGATTATCTAAACTCGCTTCATGCCATGCATTCGACAGCCAATATCATACAAGCCCAAAGGGACTTCTTTGGAGCCCATACTTATCAGAAAAAAAATGATACATCAGGTATGTTTTATCATACAGAGTGGTAAACTAGATTTTTAGCATATGCAGTATACATCGGTGTTTATAAATGGACTTCACTACTTTCTTCATTTTATAGCACCCGTAATAGTTGCCTTTATATTTTTCAGGAAAAACTGGAAAATGGTAGCAATTGTATTTTTGTTGACCATGCTGGTTGATTTAGATCACTTATTGGCAACCCCCATTTTTGACGCATGCAGATGTAGTATTGGCTATCATTTACTACATAGCTGGTATATGATAGCGGTGTATTGCTTGCTATTGTTTACTAAACTGAGGATCGTAGGTATTGGTTTATTGATGCACATGCTGACAGATCAGATCGACTGCTGGATGCATGGATATATTTGTGGATAAAGATTAGATCACATATAAAGTCATTTCCTCACAGTCATGTTCAGCAATGTAAATGGGGAAGGGGCGCTTTTCTAACATTGAAAACTCGCCGGCTTCATCCATTTCTTTAAGTGCTTTATGCAGAAACAATCTTGATTGATATTGATAGTAATTCATCAATTCATATCCGAGTTGTAATTGCTCATGCTCTTCATCTGCTGCATCGATCAACTCAGCACAATCCGGCCAAACACCTGAAAAATCAGGTCCTTTAGCAAAACCTGTATAATGCCCGGGAGGCAATTCTCTATATAAATATCTGGGCTCTGCAATGATAGGGAAGGTGAGTTCTTGTTTGAAAAAATTAATCCCCGAGTCATAATGAAAATACCAATCATATCCAATCTCCATTGCTCCGGATTTCATCATTTGCTCTTTTACTTCAGGCTCAAACAAGCAAAGTCTCAATTGATCTTTTAAATATTCAACACATTCATGCTCATCTAATGGATGTGTATCAACAAAATTTGAATAAGGATTAATAGCTGTAATATCTGTAGCCTTTTCTCCAATTTCTTCTTCAATATTCGCCCCACTTAAATCCATGAATTCACCTCTTCGATACATATCTAAGTAATCAGCATAACGTTTGAATAAGGGAATATATACACGATCCCGAATTTCATGAAACTGCTTCTCTAATTGTTCATATAGTATCTCATTCAGCGAACTATTGTTCATACGCTCTTATTTTTCGGACAAAAAAACTTCCGCCATCATACATCTGGCACTACCACCTCCATTGGTTTCTATAGTTGTAATATCAGAATGGAGTATTGGATTGTAAGTTTCAATACGTGTGATTTGTTCGGAGCTTAAGCTATTATATGCTTGAGAAGACATTACCAAGTATCGATCACCTTTTGTGTTTTGAACTTGTAACATATTTCCTGCGAAATGATTCATCTGATCAAAACTGATTTCAATGATCTCTTTGCTTGTATCTTTTAATGTTTCAATCACAGCATCTCTTTCGTTCTTATCCGGAATAGAGTCAAGACAGATGACAGCATATGCATCTGCAATACACATCATAACATTTGTATGATAAATAGGCTCTCCTTTACTGTCTACGGAGGTGAAAGCAAACGGACGAAAACCTGATTTACTGCACCAATCATTCAAAACACCTAGGTCGGTTCTGGGTGATAAACAGGCATAAGCAATTTTATTCACTCTGTCTAATACCATACTTCCCGTTCCTTCTAAAAAAAGTTGTTGATTTTCATAAGGACTTACGTCAATCGTTCTTTTGATATGGAACTTATTTTCAATAGCAGCTAATACGTGTGGCTTTCTTTCCAGTCTTCGATTTACTGCAAACATCGGGTAGAGGAATACTGTGCCGTCATCATGAAAAGAAATCCAGTTGTTGGGAAACACAGAATCAGGCGTATGTGGTTCAGGTGTATCTTCTACAACGGTAACCTGAATACCAGCGTTTCTTAATACTGTTACAAAACGATCGAATTCCGCAGCTGCTTTTTCTGCGACTTGCTGATCTGAAGATGCTTGCTGAAAACTATTATTTACCGCCGTTTCCGCATTGAAATCAAAACGTACGGGTTTTATCATGAGAAGATTTGAAGTTGTCTGCATGTTGGTTTGTTGTAATTTTTGAATGTAGTGTGAGAGTTGATAGTTGATAGTTGACAGAAGAGAAACTGTTTTCCTGTCAACTATCAACTAACAACTATCAACTTAAATAGTCTCCCTCCACAAAGGCATACTCATACAATGGAATCCTCCACGCGCACGGGAAAGTTCCGCTGATGGCATAAGAATTAATGTATCTGTCATGGTGGCTGGATCTAATTCTCCGCTTTCCAATTTCGGCAATAACTCTTTCACATGTATGATGGTAAATCCTGCTTTTCTAAACGCTTCTGTTGTTTTATCATTACGATCATACCCCAATACAACACCTTCTTTTAATGCCAGCAGGTTGCAAGAGTCTGTCCATTGTTCTCGTGCATTGTATGGGAATTCATTATTTCCCGAAAAAATAAATCGAACATCATTTTCGCACCGAAGATCTGTTAGGCTAATATCTTGTAACAGATCTTCCAGACTATCGAAATACACCGGATTGTCCGGACATTTTTTATGAAACTGTGTGATCTTTATTTTTTCGTCTTTTTTTACTTGTAATTCTCTTTCTATCACATTATCATCTTCATGTTTCACGGCCTTTCGAGAGAAATTTCCAAGCATCACCCAAACATCTCTTTTTACTTGCGTAAAAACGGTATCGATATGCATGTAATCTCTCTTTTTAGGAATACGTACAATTGTCACTTTTTCCATTAACCCTTTTTCAAACATCACATTGGTGATCATTGCAGCTGCTTCTGCTGAAGTTCTTTCACTAACACCTACAAGTAAGTGATTATCACTTACCACCATAATGTCTCCGCCTTCTAGAGTTGTTTTACGATCATCTTCCTCTTCTTCAGGCATCAAAAAACTCTGATTAGAGTCTGCCAGTTCAATGATATTGTTTTGCCATTGTGCAAACATGGGATGATAGAAGAAGATATACTTTGCCAATAATGCTTCACGTGTACGTGCCTTTTTTGCCGGCTTATTGAGCAATACATGGTCTTTGATGGTGATGCCAATATCTCTTGTAAAAATGAAATTCGGAATGGGAGCGAAGAGTAATTTTTTATCGGAAGAAGTACCCGAAATAAAAGTCTTTGCTAATTCTTTAGCGCTATACGACAATAGTTCCTGCTGTGTCTTGAAAGTACAACCCTCGATTGCTGACACAGAGGCAACCAATTTAGAACGTATATCATCATTTTCAAGGATCTCTGCTAACAACCATTGCAATTCAACAACCTTATCTGATTTATAAAAACCATCTGAATCGGGTTTAAAAAATGAGCGATCGTTGCTATCGATCTCTTGTAGTTTTCCTTTGATCTTTTTAGGATCCAAGAAATACAATAATAACTTGGTGTAGTAATCATATTCATCTTTACGGATGGTATCCAAATGAACGATGTCTTCAAATAACCAGTCTTGTGCTTTAGAGGGCACTACTTTACCCAGACCACTGTCCGGACTATGTACCAATAAACGTTTTAAAGTACCTATCTCAGAGGTAACATGCAATGTATGTTCCATACCAATTGTATTAAGTAATAATGATGGGATCGAATCCCGATAATGTCAGAAATGATAAAATATTAAAGTAGGAACTCAGTGATCAGGCATAGAGTTCAGTCCACGGTACATCCACGCGAAGTGTGCGGTCAGGAATGTGATGGTAGAACAGTGGTTCATGTAGCAAAACTAAGGATTTCTTTTGATTGGGTCATTACCCCTCAAACTTCCCTTAGAATCAATGATTTGGAACCGAACAAACAGTTCTTCGCTATACCATTTTTCTTGTTTGGTCTTCCGAACCACATCTGCATGCTCCTGCAAGCGGTAAGCAAAAGAGCGCATATCTTCTTTAGAATCCCATATACTAAATGTTGCTTGCTTGATCCAAGGAACTTCTCCAATACCCACGGATGTAATGAATCCTTTTGCACTAACCATTCGTTCTGCAACAGCATCCACGTGCTGCCAGAAACGGGAAAGTTGACTGATGCGAATGGTAGCCCTTGTTAAAACGGCTATTTGTCCGGCATAATCTGTTTGTTTAGGTAAAGAGCCAAAGACTTCTTTACCATCCCATAATCCATGTCCTTCTATCGGCTGTAACCATAACTCCCATTTTTCACACCCAAAGAAATGCCACCATCTGTTGAGGAAACCGGAAACCGGTATTGAGGAATCTGTGAGTACTTCTAATAAAGCCCATTGACGCCAATCAGGAGTTTTATCAAAGCTTCCATTTCTTCCGCATCCCATAAGTTTCCAAAACCTAATATCATTTCGTAACCATAGAGGAAAACGAAAAAAAGCCATGGATAAAAATCCGGCCCATCCCAACCAAGGAGGATAACGTACTATGGTAAGACGTGTAAGCATAATTTGGCCGCAAGCTACAAGCTGCAGGCTGCAAGTTTATGTGAAATCATAAATATATGCGTGATTATATCAGTATTTAAAGATTTAGATACAAAAGCTTGAGGCTTGTAGCTTGAAGCTTGCTGCTAAATCCTTATTTTCCCATCATGAATCAAACGCTTTTAACAAACATTCATCAACTCATTAATGTTCGTCAACAACCTTCATTATTAAGAGGGGGTGATTTGGGGCAATTACCTGTGATCAATAATGCATGGTTGCTCATAGTTAATGGAAGAATAGCGGATTTTGGTACCATGGATGCTTATCCTGAAACATCCAATATTGTCGACCTTAAAGGAGCGAGTGTATTACCTTGTTGGTGCGATAGCCATACGCATTTGGTTTTTGCGGCTAGCAGGGAAGAGGAATTTGTTGATAAAATTAAAGGCATGAGCTATGCCGATATCGCTGCGAAGGGAGGTGGCATCCTTAATTCTGCAAGAAGACTGGCTTTAACAACAGAAGATGAATTATATACATCAGCAAAAAAGAGATTGATAGAATTGATAAGATTAGGTACCGGCGCTATTGAGATCAAAAGTGGTTATGGATTATCCGTTGATGCTGAAATAAAAATGTTGCGTGTCATTAAGCGACTGAAAGAAACATCACCCATACCTATCAAATCTACTTTTTTGGGAGCTCATACTTATCCTGAACTGTTTAAAGAAGATCATGAAGGATATATCCAACAGATCATCGATGAGATGCTTCCGATCATTGATCGAGAACAGTTGGCAGACTATATTGATGTGTTTTGTGAGACAGGGTTCTTTTCTCAAGAGGAAACCGTACGTATTTGTGAGGCTGGAAAACAAATTGGATTGAAACCAAAGATTCATGCCAATCAGTTGAATCTTTCAGGTGGCGTTCAGGCTGGTATCAAAACAGGAGCTGTTTCAGTAGATCATCTGGAAACGATGGATGATGCATCTATCCAATTGCTTGCCTCGTCTAATACCATTGGCACCTTGTTACCAACAGCCGCTTATTTTCTTCGTATGCCTTTTCAGCCGGCTAGAAAATTGATCGATGCGGGTGCTGCCATTGCTTTAGCATCTGATTTCAATCCCGGATCTAGCCCAAGTGGCAATATGAATATGGTTGTTTCAATGAGCTGTATTCAAATGAAAATGTTACCCGAAGAAGCTATCAATGCAGCAACACTGAATGGGGCTTATGCAATGGAACAGGAAAAAGAAGTGGGTAGTATTACCGTTGGAAAAAGGGCGAATCTCATTATTACCCAACCTATTCCTTCTATAGCCTACCTGCCATACGCTTTTGGTTCTAATCTCATTGATAAGGTATTAATCAACGGAGAAGTATTTGGGTAGTCGATAGCCCATAAACCATGGTCTATGGACTATGGTCTACCAAAAAAATCAGTATATTCATAGTAAATCGATAAGCCTTGCAACTACCACATTTTAAGATCTATAACAAGCAGGATATTCTTTCTGTGACCCGAATCAGAAGGTTTGAAACCAAAATAGGGGAAAGGGTTCAAGTGATAAAGGACAGTGCTGCATTAGAAGCTTCCCTGAAGCATTCAAGCGCTCCTTTTGTATTGCTTGGTATTCCTGAAGATATTGGTGTACTTGCCAATCAAGGTGTGGGAGGTTGCGACTCCGCTTGGATAGCTTTTTTACAATCTTTTTTAAATATCCAGAGCAATGATTTTTTTGAAGGGAGCAGTATTCTTGTACTAGGACATTTTGATTTTTCAGATGCGAAAAATTTGATCGAGCAAAATGCGCAGAGTTATGATGAAAAGATAGAAGCATATCGCCATGCAGTGAATATGATCGATGATGAAGTGGAACAACTGATTCATATGATCACTCAGAATAACAAGATCCCCATCGTAATTGGTGGTGGACACAATAATGCTTATCCATGTATCAAAGGCGCGGCCAAAGGGTTGTATAAGGCCGGACTTATTCCAATTGCTCAAATCAATGCGATCAACTTAGATGCGCATGCTGATTTTCGACCCATGGAAGGGCGCCATAGTGGAAATGGATTTTCGTATGCAGAAGCAGATGGATACCTTGAAAAGTATTGTGTACTCGGTTATCATGAAAACTACCTGCCACAGAATGTTTGGATGGATATGGTGAATAATCCTTTTATTGATTGCATCAGTTATGAAGACATCTTCATTCATGAAAAAAGAACGTTCCTTCAATCTGTAGCCCATGCCACCGGATTTACAGAAGACACCTATTGTGGTATTGAATTAGATATTGACGTGATCGAAAATGCTACAAGTAGTGCATCTAGTCCGGCGGGCATCACACTTACTCATGCTAGGCAATACATCAATTTCACTGCAACAGATAGTAAAGTTGCTTATCTGCATATATGTGAAGGTGCTACACAATTAGCAGATGGAAGATACGGACATCATACCGGGAAGATGATCAGCTATCTGGTAGCTGATTTTGTGAAAGCTATGTTTACGAGCAGATAATTTAAGTCAAAAATAAAAATACAAACATCAAATTCTACCCCTTTATTGCAAGGACGTTTTGATGTTTAGATGAAGTCTCATGTATTGATTTGTTATCTTTACATCATGCCTTGGAAATGTCGTTTTATTGGATGTAGTATTTTCTTTTTGTTCATATTTCAGGTAAAAGCTGCAGATACGCTTATATCTTTTAAGTTATTACAAAGAATTGAACAACTACAAGCAAAAGAGTCAGGGGTATTTCCTAAAGGATTATTTCCTTCTTATCGCATTTACGCTCTGAATCAACATCAACAAAAAGCTGATATCAATATTTTTTTCACTGGCCTCATTGCTTTTACGTTACGTGATCTGATGCCTTATCTGACAACATATCAGCAATCTATCGCCA
The DNA here is from genome assembly GCA_039795345.1 of Bacteroidota bacterium. Classification (GTDB taxonomy): domain Bacteria; phylum Bacteroidota; class Bacteroidia; order Chitinophagales; family Chitinophagaceae; genus Sediminibacterium. Next base: position 38,176 of record JBDKEH010000128.1, on the reverse strand, counting down.
AAAAGATCATTGATGCGTCGTTAGTGGTGAGTGATAAGTTTAAAAATCGAAAGGGTAGAAATACCTATAATTTTTGGCCCACCGATGATCCGCAGATATTTCCAAATTCCGGGTGGATGAATCTTTTTAATAAGAGTCAGGCATTACCGGATGACTTAGATGATACTGCTATCATGTTATTAGCGCTGGCAGCAGATAAGCCTGTTGTGGAAGAAGTGCATAAGATTATGCAGGACTTTATCAACGGGAATCTATCGCAGATCAATAATACATTTCCGGAATACCGTAATATTCCTGCTTATTCTACCTGGTTCGGTAGAAAGATGCCGGTTGATTTTGATGTCTGTGTACTGACCAATGTTTTATTAATGGTTCAACGATATGACCTTGTATGGACAAAAGCAGACACAGCAAGTTTAGATCTGATTGTTCGTGTGATTCAAGAAAAGAAACATTTGACTCATGCTTCGTATGTGTCACCGCATTATAGTAATCCGGCAATTATCTTGTATCATATGTCGAGATTGATGTCTACAAAAAAGATCATGGCATTGGAAACATTAAAATCTCAAATGATAACTGAAGCAAAGGAATTATTACTTCAATCTACTTCTTTTCTTGAACAAGTGATCTTATCCACTGCACTTTTAAAATGGGGAGTTAGACCGCCTGATATTACACCCAAAAAAGTGATTTCATTACGAGAATTGACGGAGGACGAATCCTTTTCTTTTTTTATTGCCAATATGGCTTCAATGCTACCTGATCAACTAAAGCAATTAGCCGGAAAGGCTCAATTGGGTAAATTCTATTACTATTGTCCGGCTTACAATCAACTTCTTTTGTTAGAGCACTTTGTCACAAATCAGAGAATGGCTTTACATTCGCAATAAATTTCCAGACATGTCGATACACGCAGATGTTTTTAAAACTATCAGTCAGGAATTAAATGAAAAAAATGTAACTCTGGTAGCTGTCAGCAAAACCAAACCCGTTGAAGATATTGAAGCTTTGTATCAGTTAGGACAAAGAAATTTTGGTGAGAATTATGTTCAGGAATTGGTAGATAAGCAGGCAAGTTTGCCGGCCGATATTCATTGGCATTTTATTGGACACTTACAATCCAATAAAGTAAAATACATCGCTCCATTTGTGCACCTAATACATGGTGTTGACAGTATTAAACTTCTGAAAGAAATCGATAAGCAAGCTGCAAAGAATCATAGAATCATCGACTGTTTATTACAAGTACATATCGCTTCAGAGGAAACAAAATTTGGAATGGATGAACAGGAATTAAAAGAGGCAATTGATCAACTATCGAATTTCCCGAATGTACGTGTAAGAGGTTTAATGGGAATGGCATCGTTTAGTGATGATCAGGGAAAAGTAAGGGCGGAATTTAAATCTCTCTACGATATTTTCAATACATCTGCCATCCGCCATCTGCCATCTGCTATTCTCAGTATGGGCATGAGTGGCGATTATAAAATTGCCATAGAAGAGGGGAGTACTATGGTAAGAATTGGAAGTTTGCTATTTGGAGCGAGGGTGTATTCATAAGAGAATTGCCACTAAAGACACAGAATTGCACAAAATTTTTCTTTGGATCTCTGTGTTTTCAGTGGCAATCAATCCTTACTTCTTACTCTTAGCATAATCAAATACCAACTGACAAAAAGCTTTCACACCCAGATCAAACCCACTTTCATCAATGTAGAAATCAGCTGTATGATGTTGTGGTGCTTTGTTGATGTCTTGATCTTTTGGCATACCACCTAAATAGAAAAAGAAGGAAGGTGCTTTTTCACCATAAAATGAAAAGTCTTCTGCACCGGTATCCCAATCACGAGTTACTACTTTTCCTTTTCCGGCTGCTTTTTCTAAGAATGGTAAAGTGAGTTTTACCAATTCAGGATCATTATAAGTCACCAATGTTTTTGTGTCGATGGTTACTTCTGCTTCAGTACCGTTACTCGCAGCAATATGTTTGACCGTGTTTCGAATTCGCTCATGTACTTCCTTTTGCATCTTACTATCCAATGTTCTGATCGTACCCAGCATTTCACAAGTTTCAGGAATGATATTATTTCTTACACCTGATTGAATCGCTCCAACAGTAATCACAACAGGAGCTTTGGTCAATTCCATTTGTCTGCTGACAATATGCTGTAAACCTTCAATGATCTGTGATGCTGAGGCAATCGGATCGATCGCTTTCCATGGTTTAGAACCATGCCCCCCCTGACCTTTGACAACAATTTTAAACCAGTCAGATGAAGCCATGAATGCCCCACTTTTATATTGAATTTCTCCAACAGGAATGGTCGAATTAATGTGCAAACCAAATACAGCTTCTACTTTCGGATTGTCCAACGCACCTTCTTTGATCATGAGTGATGCACCGCCTTCTTCGTTACCAGGAGCCCCTTCTTCTGCAGGCTGAAACAAAAACACAATGGTACCGGGTACATCTGCTTGCATTTTTTTCAATATGGTAGCAGTACCCATTAAAATAGAAGTATGTGAATCATGACCGCAAGCATGCATCACGCCAACAGTTTGTCCATTGAACTCAGTGGTCACTTTTGATGCAAAGGGAATATTGACACGTTCTGTAACTGGTAATGCATCAATATCAGCTCTTAATGCTACCACAGGGCCGGGTTTTCCGCCCTTTAAGATTGCTACCACACCTGTTTTAGCAACATTGGCTTTTACTTCTAGTCCAATCGATTTTAAATATTCGGCGATATAAGCACCTGTTTTAAACTCTCTGTTAGACAATTCAGGATTTTGATGAAAATGACGACGCCATTCGACCAATTTAGGTGTGATATCTTTCACCAATTGAGGATAAGAGGCTGGCAGTTCTTGTGCATTGATCACTAAACCACTCATGAAAGCAAGGAGCAAAAGAGAATATCTCATGTATGTTTTGTTTTGTAAGTGAAAATTACTGTTTTCTGAAGGTATATGGATCGTATTCTAAAAAATCATTTACAGGAATATCAATACTCTGCACCTGCTGTTGAGATCCTTTGAATGTAACCGGAAATACCCCGAAAGCAGGATTACTGTAAGTAAGTCTCCATTCTTCATTATCCATGTACTCCAATTTAGCGCTAAGTTGGTGATGCCCTTCAAAACGAATCATAAGATCACGATTATTTACCGTAATAGAGATAGCTCCATACAAAGGATGAATATATTTACCCGCATAACTTGATAATGGGAGAGAAGGCTGAAGAGATTGTTTTACACGTGTTTCATAATTTTTAATGGTGGTGATCTTTCGATTTTCCGCTTCTCTGAAATTGGTATAACCGGAGACATGTTTGTTGATAAAAGGTGCTCCCAAATAGGCATCCAATATTTGATGTCTCAAGATTTCAAAAAATGATTGATTGTTATTGTTCGTGAGAATAACAATACCCAATTTTTCCTCCGGTACAAAACAAGTATTACTTACAAAACCAAACGCTCCTCCCGTGTGCCAGAATACCTGTTTGCCTAAATAATCAGTCATAAACAATCCAAGTCCATATCCGGTAAAGTGAGAAGGTGATCCCGGATTTTTTCTGCTGGATAAAGCGATATTGATATCTCGTGTCTTTTGAATCACCGACCATGGTAAAATTCTTTTGCCTTCATAGCGGCCACTATCCAATTGCATAATGAGCCATTTAGATAGATCGTGTACACTACTTACCATGCTACCTGCTGGCCCAAGATTATCCACCTGATCATAGGGCAACTCTGTGATTTTCCCGGTAAATGCAGTAGTATACGGTTTGGCAGCATTAGGTCGTTGATTCATTCCTGTGACCAGTGTATGTGTATTCTTCATGCCAATAGGCATCAATAAACTATCATAGACATATACTTCCCAAGGTTTACCACTCACTACAGGAATAATTTCACCTGCAGTAAGATAGCAGCTATTACAATAGCCAAAATCTTGGCGAAAGAGTCCGTTAGGTTGTAATAACCTCATTTTTTGCATGATTTCTCTGCGGCCAATTTTTCCATTCCAAAAAGTAAAATCACCTTGAAAGGTTTTGGTTCCTACACGGTGAGAAAGCATATCCCTGATGGTAACTTGTTCGGTTGTGAGAGGATCATACATTTTAAAATCAGGAAAATAGCGGGTGATCCTATCATTAAGAGAAAGTTTTTTATTGTATTCCAATTGAGCGATAGCAGTTCCGGTAAATAACTTACTATTACTTGCAATCATGAATAAAGTATGTTCCGTAACAGGAGCATGTGTTGATAGGTTTCTCTCACCAAATCCCTTACTATAGACGGTTTTGCCGTCTTTGACTATGGCAATGGCTAGTCCGGGAATTTGCCAATCTTCCATTCCTTTTTGTATGTAACGTTCCAGACTATCACCTATGAAAGAAGGTTGTTGTGCAGTTGTGGTATGAAATAATATCAAAAAAAGCAGCGTACATGAGAATAACTTCATAACGGTATTTGATGGTAAAATAGTTAATAAATACTTGATACATTCAAATAAAACTCATGGCTTTTTTGTTTAATTTCAAATTCTAAAATTTTTCATATGAGAAAAGTTATTTTAAGTTCAATTGCAGCAGTAATCAGTCTCACCGCTAGCAGTAGTGCGATAGATGTCACTGATGTAACGTCAAAGCCAAAAGAGACAACTGCTGTGCAGACTCCGATGATGAATGATGTAGTTGTAGAAGATGCGCTTCGGGAGTTCAAAAGTTTAAGCAGAACGGAACGTAAAGCAAGGATTAAAGAAGTTAAAAAAATTGCAAGAGAATACAAAGCCGCTAAAAAGGCTGGCAGTGATGTACAAACCAATACCGTACTACTGGCTATTCTTGCTGTTCTATTACCACCACTGGCTGTTGGATTACATCAAGGAGAACTAAATGGTAAATTCTGGCTGAGTGTACTACTCACTTTATTATTCTGGTTACCAGGAGTTATCTATGCGTTGATCGTTGTACTAGGCTAAAAAAAATAAGAAATGAGGAATAAGGAATAAGAAATGAATAATCAACGAATTTTGTCATTTCTTATTCCTTATTTTTTGTTTCATATTTCTCATTTTCTCCAGTCCCATACCACAACATTCCATTCATCCATATGATCATGGTGGGTGTGAATGGTTTTGAAACCCACACGTTCATGCGCTCGCATGGAACGATGATTAGAGGTAGATACTTCAGTTAATAGGATATCGTATTGATGTCGATTGATTTTTCGATGATACTTGTACAACTGATCGAACAAACCTTGACCACGATGTTCTTTTGCAATACATATTTGTCCCATCATATAGTACTTGTAATCATTCATGGGTTTGCCTTCGTAGGTTAATGTGGCAAGATTGTTCAGCATGACATTCATTTCTGCGTGAACACCAGACATAGCATGGGTGGCAACCAGTGCATAACCTACTACCTGATCATTCCATTTAGCAACAACGCTTGGAGCGATAGCGTGCATATCCTGTAGTAACTTCAGGCTGTATTCCCAGGTAATAAAACCTTGTTCTGCTTTTTCTGCCTCACTCATAATGGTGCGTAAATTGGCAGATGAAAGTGCTGCGATCTCTTGTAGATCCTTATTCGTACTCGCTAATTGAATGGTATACATAGATCTGAACTATTGGTATTCGCCAAAAACTTTTCGTAAAGTATCTGATATCTCACCCAAAGTTGCATAATTCTCAACGGCATCAATCACCAATGGCATTAAGTTTTCATTGGTTTGGGCAGCTTTACTGATTGCCAAAAGACAAGCATCTGTCTTAGCCTGATCTCTTCTGGATCTGAGTGATTTTAGTTTATCGCTTTGAACCTGACGAATACTGTCATCTATTTTAAATACAGGTGTATCATTTTTTTCTTGTACTTGAAATTTATTTACCCCAACAATGATCTTTTCTCCACTTTCGATGTTCCGCTGATATTCATAAGCACTTCGGGCAATTTCATCTTGCATGAAACCTTCTTCGATCGCACTCACACTTCCACCCATGGCATCTATTTTTTCTACCAACTGCCAGGCTTTGTCTTCTACTTCTTTGGTCAATGATTCAATGAAATAACTACCAGCTAAAGGATCCACCGTATCAGGAGCGCCACTTTCAAAAGCTACGATCTGCTGTGTACGTAATGCGATACGTGCTGCTTCTTCAGTAGGCAAGCTCAAAGCCTCATCATAACCATTGGTATGCAAACTTTGTGTTCCACCTAAAACAGCGGCCAATGTTTGAATCGTAACCCGACAAATATTATTCAATGGTTGCTGAGCCGTAAGTGTTGCACCACCCGTTTGTGTATGAAAACGAAGCATCATGGCTTTTTCATCTGTTGCCCCTAATTCTTTCATCATGGTTGCCCACATTCTTCTCGCTGCACGGAATTTCGCAACTTCCTCAAATAAGTTATTATGTGCATTGAAGAAAAAGGAGAGACGTTTACCAAAAACATTGATATCAAGACCTTTGTCAATGGCTGCTTTTACATATGCTTTACCATTGCTCAATGTAAATGCGATCTCCTGTACAGCCGTGCTTCCTGCTTCACGGATATGATATCCGGATATAGAGATGGTATTCCATTTAGGCAATTCTTTACTACACCATTCAAAGATATCGGTGATGATACGCATGGAAGGCTTGGGAGGGTAGATGTAGGTACCTCTCGCTGCATATTCTTTCAGGATATCATTTTGAATGGTACCACTGATCTTTTTCAGATCAGCTCCTTGCTTTTTTGCCAATGCTACATAAAAAGCCAATAATATAAATCCCGTTGCATTAATAGTCATTGAAGTACTGACCTGTTCTAGTTGTATCCCTTTGAAAAGTATCTCCATGTCTTCCAAACTATCAATAGCAACACCTACTTTACCCACTTCACCTTCCGCTAATGCATGATCACTATCATATCCAATTTGTGTCGGTAGATCAAAAGCCACACTCAATCCCATCACACCCTGCGATAATAAATAATGGTAACGTTTATTACTTTCTTCTGCAGTTGAGAATCCGGCATACTGACGCATTGTCCATAATTTACCACGGTACATATCAGGCTGCACACCTCTTGTGTAAGGAAAATTTCCCGGCTTTTCCTGCTCAGTATTGGGAAGATCAGAAGGGTAATACACTTCTTTGATGTCAATGCCGCTGTCGGTGGTTATCTTTTTCATAGAGAATGAGTGAAAGGTGAAAGGTGAAAAGTGAAAGGGCTTTTATATCACATTTACCCTTTCACTTTTCACTTAAAATAGTTTCTTCGCTTCATAACTCAGCGCTTCGCTGACTACTTCATGCAGATTTGCTTTTTGATCTTGCATGAGATATTCAAGAATTGCACGATTAAGGGTAGCTCCTGAAGCCATACTTGGAACGGATAATCCTACCCGATTGATGATAAGCAAGTTGTTCTCTTTAAGGTTTCGAATAGCATTCCATATTTCAGGAGAAACATAGATCTGTTGTGAAATATTATAATCAAACTCATCTTTGATATTTTTGATCAGTAAGTATTGCATTTCACTGGCCGAGATATCAGGATTGCCTAAGCGACTGATCAGATTCGGCAATGCTATACGATCGGTCAATAAAGTCAATCGCTCATATGCTTGTAACTGAAGAGAGACAGAAGCTCTCTTGGATTGTTGTTCATCCCGCTGATTCTTTCTTTGAAGATAAAAGAGGTATCCTGCAAAGCCTGCGATCATTAATCCAATCACAACCGTTAATAATGTGGTCATATCCAGCATATCCAGATTTTCGCCAAAAATAGGATAGAAAAGTGGAGAGTGAGCATGAGGGGGTTGACAGTTGTTAGTTGACAGTTGACAGAGAATAAATAAGAAATAAAGAATGTTAAATATGGCTTTGCTCGCTGTCAACTGTCAACTATCATCTGTCAACTAAAAAAACAATTTCCATTCTCGAAAAAGCCCATACAAGCCCAGTTTGGTGAAACCTTGTAAATTTGTAGTCAAATCAGTTATTTATGAGTACGATCACGAGTACACCGGTGAGTTTAACAGAAGGCGCTATTAATGAATTGCGTCGTTTGATGAATGAAGATGGTTTTGACCAAAGTCAGTACCTGCGTGTAGGTGTTAAGGGGGGTGGTTGCAGCGGTATGACTTATGTCTTAGGATTTGATCATGCTACCGAAGAAGATGAACATTTCGAAATTGAAGGCATCCGTTGCGTGATGAATAAAAGCCACCAATTGTACCTCTATGGAATGGAGATTGATTGGCAGGGTGGATTGAACAGTCGTGGTTTCACTTTTACGAATCCCAATGCCAGTAAGACCTGTGGATGCGGTACTTCCTTTGCAGTTTAATTTTTTTTTTTGCTTTAAAAAATAAAAATCCCCTTGTTGTTGACAAGGGGATTTTTTATGTGATCAGCTTACCGATTATTTCTTCTCGGTAGCCTTACCCAATGGTTTGTTTTTAGCAAAATCTACCAGGATTGGAGCTGCTACGAAGATAGAAGAGTAAGTACCTGTAAATACCCCGATCATCATCGCAAACGCAAAACCTCTGGTCACTTCACCACCAAAGATGAAGAGGATCAATAAGGTTAGGAATACAGTAAGAGAGGTCATGATAGTACGGCTCAATGTTTCATTGATCGCTTTGTTGATGATCGTTGCATTGTTGACCCCTCTCATCATACCGCTGTCCTCACGGATACGGTCATATACAATTACAGTATCGTTCATGGAGAAACCAATCACCGTCAATATCGCAGCGATGAAGTGCTGGTCAATTTCAAGTGGGAATGGAACAATTGTACGAGCATAACTGAATACGATCAACGTTACGAATACGTCGTGCATCAATGAGAAGATGGTACCCAAAGAGTATCTCCAATCACGGAAACGGATGAAGATGTACAAACAGATCACAATGAGTGCGAAGATGGTAGCTTGTGTAGCACCGGCCTTCAAATCATCAGAGATCGTTGGTAATACGGTCTGAGAACTTTGCTTATACTTTGTTTCAAATTCGTTGAAGCTTAAGCCTTGTGGCAATTGCTTCTGAAGACCTGTATATAGCGTACGCTCTACCAGTGAATCAATATTGTTACCTGTTTCTTCAATTTTATAAGAAGTAGTGATGTTTAATTGACTACTGCTGTTCACAGTTTTGATGATCGGTGATTCACCAAAAGCAGCTTTCAGTTGATCACGAACTTCCTCTACATTAACAGGTTTATCAAACTTAATGGTATAGCTACGTCCACCTGCAAATTCAACACCTTGATCAAAACCATTGAAGAAAGTAGATACACCCAGTAAGAAGATCACAACTGAAATTCCGTAAGCAACCTTTCTGTATTCAATGAATTTGAAAGAAGCTTTCTGGAAGATCTTTCTAGATAATCCTGTGAAATATTCAAAGTGACGGTTCTTATTGGTATACCAATCAGTGATCAAACGAGATACGAGGATACCGCAGAACAATGATAAAAGAATACCAATGATCTGCGTGGTAGCAAAACCTAATACAGGACCCAATCCAAAATAAGCAAGGATAATGGCTGTTAATAGGGTGGTGATATGTCCATCAAGTACAGGAGCCAATGAACGCTTATAACCATCATTCACAGCGGCCTGATAACCTTTTCCTTTGGTCAATTCCTCTTTGATACGCTCAAAGATGATTACGTTGGTATCCACCGCCATACCGATGGTCAATACCAGACCCGCAATACCGGGAGCAGTTAATGTGAAACCTAAGGCACTCAAAATACCTACAGTAAATAATAAGTTCAAGATCAACGCAATATTGGCAACCCATCCACCGGTATTGAAGTAGACCAGCATCAGTACGAAGATCACTAGGAAAGAAATACCAAAAGAAAGGGCTCCACCTTTTACAGATTCGCTACCTAGGGTAGGACCTACTTGTTGTTCCTGAACAATTTTCGCAGGAGCAGGCAGTTTACCACTTTCAAGAATCTCAGAAAGATCTTGTGCTTCTTTCAAAGTATAGTTACCGCTGATCTGTGAATTACCGGTAGTGATCGGATCATTCACATTTGGTGCAGAATACACGAAATTATCCAATACGATAGCAATCGGCTTGCCCACATTACGTGTGGTCATTTTAGCCCAGATATTGCTACCCACTTTATCCATGTTCATTTTGATGGCGATTCGTCCACGCTCATCAAAATCTTGAGAAGCACTGGAGATATGATCGCCTTCCAATTCAGCCTGACCATTATCCAATGTTTTAATTGCATAGAAAGCTAGGATATCTTTCATATTGGCATCAGAAGACTCTGTTTTACCATACATGAAAACCAGGTTAGAAGGGAATTTAGCTTTTACAAAATCAAGCTTCAGGTAATCATTCAATGTACCAGTATCTTTTGCTTGGATATAACCCAAAGCAGCAGGATAAATCACTTTACCACCCTGATCTTGATAAGGCTGAGAGAACTGGATCATTCTAGCGATCGGGTTCTGGTTCAAGCTATCTTTTGGTGTAGCAGCTGCTGCAGTTGTACCGGCATCTTTTTTAATACCGGAGATGGTAGCTGTCTTTGTGGTATCTCCTGAAGGAGTTACAGCAGCAGTACTTGCTTTTGTAGTATCAGCAGGTGCAGCTTGCGCTGTTCCATTCAAATAATCTTGTACAGCTTTATCAGCAGCAACCAATCCTTCTTGCAGATCGCGGCTCTCAAAAGTGTAAACTTCGAAGAACTGAAGGTTGGCAGTAGATTGTAAATAAGATCTAACACGCTCTTTATCATTAACACCCGCTAATTCAATATTGATGATGCCTTTGGCAGGATCAGGATTGATGGTAGGAGACGCTACACCAAAACGGTCGATACGAGTACGTAAGATTCTAAAAGTATTGTTGAATGCAGCTGTAGCCTGTTCATTCAGATAGTTCGACACTGCATCGTCCGAAGCATCAAATTTCACTTTACCATTACTACGAGTAGCAAAGAAAGGAGCAAGGTTGCCAGAGGGGTTCAGTTTTTTGTATTCTTCACGGAAGAGGGTGATCAGATTTGCACCGCTGTTTGCTTTACGCGCCACCGCTGCTTCCAATGCTTTATTGAAAACCGGGTCTTTCGTAAAGTTGGCCAGTGATTTGATCAGTCCATCCAGACCTACTTCCATGGTAACACTCATACCACCTTGCAAATCCAGACCCAACATGAGTTCTTTTTCTTTTGCACTGCGGTAAGTGGTTAAACCAAAAGCCAGTTTGGTGTCTTTGGTACTGTCGAGCAAACGCTGCAATCTTTCCTTTTTAACTTCAGAAAGGCTGTCGGCGTAGATCGCCTGTAGTTCTTTGTTACCGGGGTATTTTTGTTCCGGAGTAGGGAAGCGGGAGATCCAGGCTTGCGCCTTTTCATCCATAGCTTTTTCGTGGCTGCGTACAAACCAGGTAAAAGATAACTGGTAGAGGCAGATTAAAATCAGGGCAATCGCAAAAAATCGCACTAAACCTTTCAGTTGCATATCGGTAAGGGTTTTCAAAAAATTTTAGAGCGGCAAAGATAGGGGAATGGTAATGAAATTTACCAGTTCCGCCAAGTTTGGAGCTTTGGGGGTATAAAATAGGTAGAAAGTCTTGTTGGATAGGGGTTTCATCACATCAATCATCACTCTAAAAACGGGTTTATACACAGGTGTGAACATAAATCTGACGGGCGATAAACCCGTCAGACCCATTGATTATTTTACATCCGTTAATGTTACATCGAAGAACAGAGGACTATTGGGTGGAATGGAATTGGACCCGGTACAGCTATAAGCTAAAGCTGATGGTATGACCAACTTGATTCTGCCACTTTTCTGTATGAGGGGAATGCCAATCTTCCAACCTTCAATTACCCCACTTAAAGGGAAGCTGATAGGATTTGCAGTAGCATCGAATTGGGTGCCGTTTAAAAGTTTACCTGTATACACCGCAAAAACCAAGTTATTGACCGTAGGTGTGATACCTGATCCCGGTGACACAATTTCGTAGAGTATACCACTTGGGTGTTCTGTATAATTGATCCCATTGGCTTGACAATAAGCCACCATATCTGCTTTTTCTGATGCCGGTGTTTTGGGTTCACATCCTTTATCCTGCTTTCCACAAGAAACAAACAGGGTTGCAATTCCTAAGCTCAGTAACAATAAGGCTCTTTTCATGTATAAATTCGTCTGTTTTACGGTTAAGACCATTTTTTAGTCCGTGAGGCTGCTTATACTTCCTTTTTTTCAAGTGTTTTTTTTCTGGCCAATAACTCCCTGTAGCGTTGCTCATTGGTTTCCCAACGGAATTTTCGATACATAAATGCCATAAAAAAGGAGATCCCTAATATCGCCAATAAGAAAACAAAGGAGCTGAGTCGGGAATTCGCTACCATATTCGCCCTTTCATACCAACCCGAAAAAACCACAGCGATCAAACTAATGCCTAGTACAAATCCGGCTGAGAGTCCGATCATGAATGGGCGGGTACTATGTTTCTGTTGTAGACTGTTTTTCTCCCAATATGCCAAAAAATCAAGTTCCTCTTTACTCAACATGCTGCAAAAATAAAGAATGATCGTATTGCCATAGAGATATTCTATCGCCCCGTTTGTAACAAATGAGTGATTACCAGTGTTTCTGTTTGTAGTTTTGTCTAAAGTAGTCATTCGTGAAGCACCTCTCGGCACTCAATAAATACTTCTGGAAATATCGCTTCCGATTCTTTCTCGGAATTCTCTTTGTGGTTTTATCCAACTACTTTGCCGTTTTGGCTCCACAAATCACGGGCTTTGTGGTAAACCAAGTACAGCAACAATTGCCGGGCGCAAAGCCATCTTCATTGAAAAAGACGGATGATGGACTGGTAACTGCCTTTATTCAGTGGGTTAGTTCATCAGAATTCTCATTTGCATGGTTGGTTGCGATTTGCAGTATGACCATTTTATTATTGGCCATTTTAAGGGGTGTGCTCATGTTTTTTATGCGTCAGACTATTATTGTAATGAGTCGACACATTGAATATGATCAGAAAAATGAAATATTCAATCACTACCAATTATTAGATACCTCTTTTTACAAGACCCATAGTACCGGGGATTTGATGAGTAGAATGACAGAAGATGTGAGTCGGGTAAGGATGTATACCGGACCTGCGGTGATGTACTTGATCAATCTCGTAACACTTATCAGCTTTTGTGTGGTAAATATGCTTCGTAAAGATGCGGCGCTGACCTTATATGTATTAGCTCCGTTACCGGTGTTAGCGGTAACTATTTATATCGTCAATAGTATTATCAATAAGAAAAGTGAACGAATACAAGCCTTATTATCGGACCTCACTACCAATGCACAAGAATCTTACTCGGGCATCCGTGTCATCAAATCTTTTGTTCAAGAGAAGGCGATGATGGGCTTTTTTGAGAAAAATAGTGAATCATATAAGAAAAACGCTATCGGACTGGCCAAAGTAGAGGCCATTTACTTTCCAAGTATGGCATTGATGATTGGGATCAGTACGCTGGTAACTATTTTCATCGGAGGTATTCAGGCGCTACAAGACCCCAGTAAAGTGGGTTTAATCGTAGAGTTTGTCATTTATATTAATATGCTCACTTTTCCGGTTAGTGCCATTGGTTGGACAGCCAGCATGATTCAAAGGGCTGCAGCTTCTCAAAAGAGATTAAATGAGTTTCTGTTGACGGAACCGGTCATCAAAGACTATGATCATCCGAAAGAAAAATACACAGGAAAAGTAGGAGGAGATATTGTGATAAAGGATCTAAGCTTTACATACCCTCACACCGGTATTCAAGCGATTCGTGATTTTAATTTATCGATAAAGAAAGGTGAAAAAGTATTGATACTCGGAAAAACAGGAAGTGGTAAATCCACACTCGCACAATTACTACTCCGATTTTATGACCCAACGAAAGGCCAAATAGAGATCGGTGATCGTGATGTCAAAACGATACCATTAAATGATCTGCGATCTCAAATCAGCTATGTACAACAAGATGTTTTTTTATTCAGCGATACTGTACATGACAATATTAGTTTTGGTTTAACAGAACCTGCAGACAGAGCTACAGTAGAACAAGCCGCAAAATTTTCTAGTATTCACAAGGAAATACAAGGGTTTAGCAATGGTTATGAAACCATGATTGGAGAACGAGGCGTAACGCTAAGCGGGGGACAAAAACAAAGGATATCCATAGCCAGAGCATTGATCAAAAATCCTGAGATCATCATTTTTGACGATTGTCTAAGTGCGGTAGATGCAAAGACCGAATATGAGATCATTAGTAATCTCTATCAATATTTGCATGATAAAACATCGATCATTATCACACACCGAATATTCACCAGTTTCAAATTTGATAAGATCATTGTACTTGATAACGGAATGCTCAGTGAATCCGGTACACATGATGAACTTCTTCGTAAGAACGGGTATTATGCAGAATTGTATCGGTTACAGTTAACGGATAACAATTAAAGTTGACAGTGATGAGTTGACAGTTGACAGGAAGACCAAGAAATACCTTCTGTCAACTGTCAACTGTCAACTCTCTTTTCATAGGTAGCAGAAAACAAGGATTTTCCTGCTGCCAACTGTCAACTATCCACTATCAACTTACTTCTCAAACCCTAGTCCCAATAAGTTTTGCTAAAATTTTGGTAATTCCGAAACATCCCTATATTTGTCAGGCATAAAAAATCAGAAAACCAAAAAACAACAACTGTGGCGTACGAGAACAACGACAAAAAAATGGAAAGTGTTTACAGCAAACGTATCAGAGCTGGAAAAAGAAGAACCTATTTTTTTGATGTAAGGGCTACTCGCGGAAATGATTATTACTTAACGATCACCGAGAGCCGTAAGCGTTTTGATAACAATGGTTATGACAGACACAAGATCTTCTTGTACAAAGAAGATTTCAACAAGTTCATCAAGGCATTGGGAGAGGCGGTAGACTATGTGAAGACGGATCTGATGCCCGATTTTGACTTCGACGCATTCAATCATGAATATGATGATGCAGAAGGTGCTGAAGGTCAGCAAGACGGTTATACCGCTGAAGCTGAAGTAGAAGAAGTTGTAGCTCCGGCTCCTGTAGCTGTTGCACCAACTCCTATTGCCGACGCAGCTGCTGCATCAACCACTGCTTCTGAAGAAGTAGACAAATGGTAAAACAACCAAAACCAACTGCAAAAAAGCCGATCAACGATCGGCTTTTTTAGTGAAAAGTGAAAGGTGAAAAGGCAAACTCTTTTTCACCTTTCACTTTTCACCAATATGCTTGATCATCCAAATATCACATCCATTATGCCCACTATTTCCCATGGGGCCATCGAGATAAGAGAATCCGAACTTTTCATAGACACTTACAGCTTTTTTTAGTTCGGGCATTGTTTCAAGGTATACGGCAGTGAATCCTTTGTTTTTGGCTGCTTCTAGGCACTTAGCGATCATCGTTCTTCCTAAACCTAGCCCACGTGCAGAAGGGGTGAGGTACATTTTCACCAATTCACAAGTGCCTTCCGGTAGTGCATCCGTTGGATAAATACCGGCACCTCCTAATAGCAGGCCGTCTTTTTCTGCAATGAAATACTCACTTAATGGCTCGGATTGAAACAATTCATAAAGATGATCAGTACTATCATCATAATAAACGGTACCCGGTCTGTTTGCACCAAATTCTTCGAGTGATCGTCTGATCACGTTTGCCATAGCTGCATTATCCTTTGGCTCAATGTGACGAATAATGATTCCTTCCATTTTATGCTTTTCTAAATGCTTTATAGGCATTGATCAATCCATTGGTAGAACTATCATGTGAATTAACTTCCGCATCATCTGCCAGCTCAGGTAATACTTTGTTCGCCAATTGTTTGCCTAACTCCACACCCCACTGATCAAAGCTGTATATATTCCAGATCACACCTTGTACATAAATCTTGTGTTCATACAATGCGATCAGCTGTCCTAGACTAAATGGATTGATCTCTTTAAGTAGAATAGAGTTAGTAGGTTTATTACCATCAAAAATTTTAAATGGAGCTATTTTCTTGATCTCATCTTGAGATTTATTTTCCTTCATCAACTCTACCTTGACTTCATTCTCTGATTTTCCATTCATCAATGCTTCTGTTTGAGCAAAGAAGTTGGACAATAATTTTTGATGATGGTCGCCGATAGGGTTATGACTGATAGCCGGTGCAATAAAATCACAAGGTACCAAAGGAGTACCCTGATGTAATAATTGATAGAAAGCATGTTGTCCATTCGTACCCGGCTCACCCCATATCACAGGTCCTGTATTGTAGTTGACAGGGTTACCGCTTCTGTCAATACTTTTTCCGTTACTCTCCATATTCCCTTGTTGGAAATATGCTGCAAATCTGTGCAGATATTGATCATAAGGCAATATTGCTTCGCTTTGAGCACCGAAGAAATTGGTATACCAAATACCCAATAAAGCCATCAGTACAGGGATATTCTTTTCAAATTTTTCTTTTCTGAAATGTTCATCTGCTGCTGCAGCACCTTTCAGTAATTGCTCAAAATGATCATACCCGATGGTCAGTGCAATGGATAAACCAATGGCGCTCCATAAAGAATATCTACCACCTACCCAGTCCCAAAACTCGAACATGTTATTTTTATCAATACCAAAAGCCGTTACTTCTTTTTCATTCGTACTCAGCGCCACAAAATGTTTGGCAATATGTTTTTCGTCTTTAGCAGTTTCAAGAAACCATTTTCTTGCAGTATGCGCATTGGTCATGGTTTCCTGTGTCGTAAATGTTTTAGAAGCGATCAGGAATAAGGTTTCTTCCGGTCTGATTTTTTTCAATACCTCACTGATATGTGTACCATCAATATTGCTGACAAAGAAGGTTTCGATCCCTTTTTTCCAAAAGGGCTTCAGCGCTTCTGTCACCATAACAGGTCCAAGATCACTACCTCCGATGCCTATATTGACAATGAATCGGATTTTTTTTCCGGTATAGCCTTTGTGTTTCCCACCGTGCACCTCTTCCGTAAAAGATTTCATATGAGCCTGTACTCTTTGCACATGTGGCATAATATCTTTTCCATCCACTAGGATAGGAGTATCGGAAAAATTGCGCAGGGCTATATGCAGTACTGATCGTTGTTCTGTTTCATTGATCTTGATCCCGGCAAACATTTCATGGATGGCGTCTTTCAGTTTGCAATCTTCCGCCAGTTGTAATAGTAACTGTAAAGTTTTCTGATTGATGATATTTTTTGAATAATCGAATAAAAGATCATTCAATTGGATAGAAAATTTTTTGAAGCGGTCAGCATCAGCAGTAAAGAGATCACGCATATGTCTGCGATTCATCTCTTCCTCATAATGTTTCTGCAATAAAAACCATGCTTGTGTATTAGTGGGATTGATTTTAGGTAACATCTCTTGCTTACTCTTTTTGTTCTTGAATTCTTCTGGCTAATAATAACAATCGTCTATAACGCCTTGATCTTCTGAATAGTTGTTTCGATCATAGCAGGGGTAATATCCAAATGCACCACCAATCTTATTTGCGTTGGTGATATGGCTAATGCAAGAATATTGGATTGTTTGAGTATGGTCACCAGTTCTGGTGCACTGAATCTACCTTTGACCTCAAAAATAACGATATTGGTTTCAACAGGCAGGATTTCTCCAACGAAATCTTTTTCCCGTAATGTATCTGCCAGCATTTTTGTATGCTCATGATCTTCTTGTAAACGTTGAATATGATGCTCCAGCGCATACAAACCAGCAGCTGCTAACATACCTGCTTGTCGCATTCCACCACCAAATACTTTTCTGAAACGACGGGCTTTCTTAATAAAAGGGGTTGGCCCCAATAATAAACTACCCACAGGTGCTCCCAAGCCTTTACTTAAACATATAGAAATGGTATCAAAGACCTCACCATATTGTTTACAGGTTTCATTCTTTGCAACCAGCGCATTAAAGAGTCGTGCCCCATCTAAATGTAATTTTAGTTGATGCTGATCACAAACTTTTCGAATCACTTTGATCTCATTAAAATCATAACAACTTCCACCGGCACGGTTGGCTGTATTTTCTAATGATACAAGGGAGCTAACAGGTTTGTGTATATCATCCGGATTGATTGCCGCCGCTACCTGTTCAGCAGTAATTCGTCCACGATCACCTTGCAGTAAACGAACCGAACAGCCTGAGTTAAAAGCAATTCCCCCCCCTTCATATTGGTAAATATGTGATAAATGATCACAAATCACCTCGTCGCCGGGTTGGGTATGACATTTAATAGCAATTTGATTGGTCATGGTACCACTAGGACAAAAAAGGCCTGCTTCCATTCCGAAAAGTGAGGCAGTAAATTGTTCCAATTGGTTAATACTGGGATCTTCTCCAAAAACATCATCCCCAACAGGGGCTTCATACATGGCTTTGAGCATCCCGGGGGTAGGCCTGGTTACGGTGTCGCTCCTAAAATCAATCATGGGTCAAATATACTGTGTGATGACAAAGCATGCACTTCTAGATAGTAGTTTGTTGTTCGAAGGAATTTAGACTGTATTAATGGAAACAACACGTTTTCTAACAGAGCAATGGGTAGTATCGAGGAGGGAATGTGAATAAGTAGTTGTAAACACTTGTTAATCAATTCATTTAATTTAATATTTTGCTTTCAAAGTCGGATATTTTTGCCCGATTATGCAAGTTTTTCCACAAAAGCTGGCATATTCAAAGGCTGTTTCGTACTTTTGCACGCTTCTGAAAGAGCCATTGCTGCCAATTTTAACGAATCCAGCAACAGCTTTTATACAACATTCAGGGTCTAATAGTCGTTTATAATAATACAGTTAATAGCACATCATGAGGCAGCTCAAAATTGCAACACAGATTACCAACAGAGATTCGCAGGCGGTTGAAAAGTACTTACAGGAGATCTCAAAGATTCCGATGATCACACCTGAAGAGGAAACCACACTGGCTCAGCGTATCAAAATGGGTGATCAGCGAGCACTCGACAAATTGGTGCAGGCCAACTTACGTTTCGTGGTATCTGTTGCTAAGCAGTACCAGCACCAGGGCCTTTCTCTTAGTGATCTGATCAACGAGGGTAACCTCGGTTTGATAAAAGCCGCCCAGCGTTTCGATGAAACCAAGGGCTTTAAATTCATCTCATACGCTGTATGGTGGATTCGCCAGTCCATTTTACAGGCGTTGGCAGAGCAGGGTAGATTAGTCCGCCTGCCTCAAAACAAAATTGGCACCTACAACAAAGCTAACAAAGCCTATATGGCTTTTGAACAGGAGCATGAGCGTGAGCCTTCTACAGAAGAGCTGGCTGAGATCCTGGAAATGAGCGAAACAGAGATCAACAACATTTTCCAAAGTAACACCCGTCACACATCCTTGGATGCTCCGGTTCACGAGGCAGAAGATGTGGCCATGGGAGACCTTTTGGAAGGTAGTGATGACACCGACGATGATGTGATGAAAGACTCTTTACGTGAAGAAATTCGCCGAGTATTGAAATCACTGAGTCCGAGAGAAGCTGAGATCGTAAATGCTTATTTTGGTTTGGATGGTGAAAATGGGGTGACCATTGAGCAAATTGGTATGAAATATGATCTTACCAAAGAGCGTATCCGTCAAATCAAAGAAAGAGCCATCAAACGTCTACAGAAAGCGCGTTATAGTAACGCATTGAAAGCTTATCTGGGATAAGATGCTACAAAAAGAAAATGACCGGCCCTTTCCAACCAGGAAAGGGCTTTTTTTGTTTCATATAGTATTAACATAAACTGAAATACCTTTGCAGTATGTTTCGAAGTTTGATTCTTTTTGCGTGTATTGTTTTCTGTGCCTCTTGTGAACGAGAAATCAATATTGTTCCTGTGAGTAAAGACAGTCGATTGGTTGTAGATGCAGAAATTGAAAATGGTCGTCCACCCATTGTTGTGTTAAGTAAATCATTGAATTTCTTCACTACAATTGACTCATCAGAACTAACAGCCTCTTATGTAAGGAATGCACTTGTTACAATACAAGAAGGTAACACTATATATCCTCTCAAAGAATTTGAATTGCGAGATACCAGCGGAAATCGTTTTTATTATTACAGTACTGATCCTCAGGCTTCACCACAATTGATTGGACAATTCGGTAAAACCTATAAACTGTCTATCACTGTGGATGGACAATCCTACACCAGTGAAACCTCAATTCCCTTACTAACAAAAACGATGGATTCTATCTGGTGGAAACCGGCACCGAATAATGATGATCCCAAAAAAGTGGTACTCATGGCAAGGGTATTTGATCCTCCCGGCTTGGGGAATTATATCCGCTATTTTACCCGCCAAAATAGGCAGCCTTTCCTTCCTGGACTGAATAGCGTGTTTGATGATAATATCATTGATGGAAAAAGATATGAGATACAGGTAGATAGAGGTGTGAATAGGAATGAAGAGATAGATTTTGAGACCTATGGCTTCTTTGAAAAAGGCGATACCGTATCTGTAAAACTGTGCAATATCAATAAATCGACGTTTGATTTTTGGAGAACCTGGGAGTTCAATCTTCAATCTCTTGGTAATCCATTCTCATCTCCCGGTAAAGTGATCGGAAATATCAGCAATAATGCTTTGGGGGCATTTTGTGGTTATGCAGCACAATATAGAAGCCTGATTATCCCCAAATAAACAAGGATTGTGTAAAAACGAAACCCGGAAACTGCAAGGGTTCAATAAATTTGTTCGTCTAATATAAAAATCAAAGTATGGCAAGTGAAGCAACAGAAAAAGTACATGTATTGATCATCGGTTCAGGTCCGGCAGGATATACCGCAGCTATATATGCAGCCCGTGCAAACATGAAACCGGTTTTATACCAAGGCATACAGCCGGGTGGACAATTGACCATCACCACAGAAGTAGAAAACTATCCGGGTTACCCGGAGGGCATTCAGGGTCCGGAAATGATGGTACATTTTGAAAAGCAGGCAGCAAGAATGGGCGCTGATATCCGATATGGAATGGCGACAAAAGTTGATTTTAGCAAACAACCCTACAGAGTAGAGATCGATGAAGAAAAATGGAT
Source organism: Bacteroidota bacterium (assembly GCA_039795345.1). Lineage (GTDB taxonomy): Bacteria > Bacteroidota > Bacteroidia > Chitinophagales > Chitinophagaceae > Sediminibacterium. Next base: position 17,046 of record JBDKEH010000128.1, on the reverse strand, counting down.
TGAAGCAGATGCTGTAATTATTAGTACGGGTGCATCTGCCAAATGGCTTGGCTTAGAAAGTGAGCAACGCTTGAATGGCTTTGGTGTAAGTGCTTGTGCGGTTTGTGATGGATTCTTCTTCAAAGGCAAAGATGTAGCGATCGTTGGTGCAGGCGATACCGCTGCTGAAGAAGCATTGTACTTATCTAAACTGTGTACCACGGTTCATATGTTCGTGAGAAGAGATCAGATGCGTGCGAGTAAAGTGATGCAAGACCGAGTATTGAACGCACCCAATATAAAAGTGTACTGGAATACAGATACCGATGAGATCTTAGGAGAAAAAAAGGTAGAAGCGGTTCGTATCAAAAATAATAAGACACAAGAGACACAAGAGATTCCTATCAGTGGATTCTTTGTTGCGATCGGACATCAGCCTAACAGTGATATTTTCAAAGGCTGGGTCGATATGGATGAAACTGGTTACATTAAAACTGTACCAGGTACAACGAAGACGAATTTGGAAGGTGTTTTCGCAGCAGGAGATGTACAGGATAAAAATTATCGTCAGGCTGTAACAGCTGCGGGCAGTGGCTGTATGGCTGCATTGGACGCGGAAAGATACCTGACTGCAAAAGGACTCGCTTGATAAACAGAGAAATAGGAAATAAGGAATAAGGAATCAGAAAGTAAAAACAATTCCTTGTTGTCTGTTTCTTATTTCTTATTCATTATTTCTTATTTTCTCTCATGCTTTCAATTCATCTTCATAACGTCATAATACATGCATACCATGGTGTATATGCGGAAGAGAAGGTTTTAGGAAATGACTTCCTTGTAGATGTTTCAGTTGATTATCATCCTTCAAAATATCCTATCACAAGTATCGAGGATACCATTGACTATGTTGCGTTGCATGACTTAGTTAAAAAAAGGATGGCGATAGCAACCCCCTTATTAGAAACTGTTGCATCGGAAATCGCTCTTGCAATTCTGGCACAATTTTCTCTGAGTGAAACTGTAAAGATTTCGATTCAAAAACAACATCCTCCGATTCCTGTTTTTCAAGGATCTACGGGTGTATCTCTTATCATGCATAGAAAAGATCTTCCATGAAACGACTACAGATGTTTAGACTGATTAGTTTTTGCTGGGTTTTATTATTGGCAAACCCCTCTCAAGGTCAGGATATCAATGTTTTATTGAAAGAAGCATCAAATTTTGAAAGGGTACAAAAGGAAAATGAGGCTTTAGAAAAATATAAACTTGTACTCACACAAGATCCTGTCAATATAAAAGCATTGGTAAAATCAGCTGAACTAAGTGCCTCCATTGGTGGGAGGCAAGGAGATAAAAACAATAAACGTTTGTTTTATGAAACAGCATTAGCTTATGCCAAAAGAGCTTGGCAAGCGGATAGCAATCATGCAGATGCTGCATATGCGATGGCTATGATATCAGGCAGAATGACGGATATTGAAACAGAAAACAAACAGATCGTTGCATATGTAAAAGACATCAAGTCATACTCCGATAAAGCATTATCAATTAATCCCGATCATGGCAAAGCCAATTATACTTTAGGTAAATGGCATTATGAAATGGTCACTTTATCCGGATTGAAAAAGGCAGCTGTGAAATTGTTTTATGGCGGACTACCATCAGGCGACTTAGAGAAAGCCATTTCCTTTATGGAAAAATGTAAAACATTGGAACCTTATTTTGCATTGAATTACCTAGATCTAGCCAAAGCCTATAAAGAAGCCCGACAGCCTGCTAAAGCTATCGAAGTATTGAATAAACTTGTAAAATTGCCTGTAAGAACAGGAGATGACCCTGCCATAAAAGCCGAAGGCGCTAAAATGCTGGAAGCTATTCAATAACATGATCAAATCAATCACATGTCATTACTAGAACGTTTCACTGCTGCAGTTGCTAACAGCAAAACACTATCTGAAAAACCCGACAATGAAACTTTATTAAAACTCTATTCGCTATATAAGCAAGCCACTGAAGGAGACAATACGGAAAGCGGGCCTTCGAATCCATTTGATTTTGTAGCCAAATTCAAACATGAAGCCTGGGAGAAATTAAAGGGAATGACCAAAGAAACAGCGATGGAACAATACGCTGACCTAGTTGAAAAATTGAAAGGCTAAAAATTAAATAAGAGATGTATCTCCAATACATCTCTTATTTAATATTCCTGATTTCGTGTTTCCTATTTCTTATTTAATCAGGTATCCAATCCCTATACTCATATTATTGAAGGCTGTTCCGAGTGCCCCACCAAAAATATTAAAGGAATTAGACTTTGTCTCATTACCGGTACTCGATGACGTTTTTCCATGATCAAATCGAACGCCTGCAAGTGATCCCATATTGGCTGAAAACACCCATTTCTTTTTTGTCAGATATACAACACCAATGGTAGCAGTAGCCCCAACAGTAAAACCATTCGCCTTATTAGCAGTTTGATTATTATTCTTCGATTCAAAACTAGAAATACCTGCTCCGATAGAAAAAGGAAAACTCAAATACACTCTTTGAGCAAGTGGTGTTAAAATGGTATGCCCCAATCCGATACCCAAACCATTTCTGATCTGACTGTTCTCAATATTAGTCGTCGGATTTTGTTTGGTAACATTATGAGAAAAAGATAAAGTCAGGCTATTAAACCTTCTCTCAGATATAAATTTTGACGCTGAAACACTAAAGCCAGTACCAAAATTCGAATTAGACGATACCGGGGTCATGTTATTCGTCTTGCTAGTAGACATATCTACAAACCCGGTTAGTAAGACATTATTTCGCTGAAACTGTGTATATCCAAGAAAAGAAACAAGTAACAGAGGAAGAACGATTAATTTTCTCATTGTACTTTTTTTCAAAGAAAAGGAAATTATTAGCAATGCTGCATGATTCAATCACTTTAACAAGAGATTAAGGTAGCATCTTTACAATAATTGCTTTTTCCATCTTCCGCTTCTCATGTACCAGAAAGAAGGAATAAATAGGGTAGTCCAATAAAGCATTTCACTAGCCCATCCCCACTCAATAGACAATTGCAATTTCTCCAGTACGATATAGACATACAAGCAATACAGAATAATTGCAGCGATTTCACTATACAGATTCACTTTTGTGTTACCTGTACCTGTAACTGCATTTAACCAGATAACTGACACTGACATAAACACAAGTGCCACAGATACGATACGCATCACAGGAATGGCAGCTGTAATAAAATCTTCTCCCTGACCATATACAGACAAGAAGCTATGTGGAAATAAATTCAATACAGTGCAAACAAAAACCGCAAAGCCAACGCTCCACAACATGATTTTCTTCACAAGTTCTGTTACACGATCTTGTTTACCTTGTCCAATAATATTACTCACCATACTATTGGCAGTAGCTCCAAAAGCCCAGGTAAAGCAGCCAAAGAATCCGAAAATATTGCGCATCGTATTAGAAATGGCTAGATCTCTTGCTCCATGATGTTCGATCAGAATATAAAAGAATTCCCAACTGATGATACTGATCGCAAACTGTAAAATCACCGGAAAGGATATACGCAAGATCAATTTGATATTACCCCAATCATATTTCGTGTTTTGAAATAGGTTTAAATTTTTACTGATCCCTTTTGCCTGAATCACAAAAAAGATCACGAATAACCCTGCAATTTCTGAAATAATAGAAGCATATGCCGCTCCATTGAATCCTAGTTCAGGCAGTCCAAGCTTCCCATAGATAAACCCATAATCAAAGTACACATTGGTGATAGCTTCAGTTGCGGTTCCAATGATCAGATAGCGGCTCTGATTGGTACCCACCAATAATGCATTCCGCATTTGATACACATACAAAAAGGGGAGCCCTAAAATGCGGATATTCAAAAAGGATACTGCCATCTCTACACGTTCTTGATCTTGCAACGCATATTTGAATAGTATGGGAGCAAAAAACCAGGTGACCAAAATCCCAATAAATGCTAGTACCAATGAAATGCGTATCCCTTGAAAAAATAAGCTACCGATCTGATCTACCCGGTTCTCACCGGCCCTCCGGGAGATCAATGCCTGAAGACCATTGTTAAGCCCTTGGCCTATGACCGCAAAAATCAAATAATACACGCCAGTGATCCCTGCAACCCCTAATTCCTGCTGTCCCAATCCGCTCAAAAAAATATTATTGGTAATAAAATTGATCTGAGGAACAACGATAGAAGCAGTAATAGGCAAAGCAATACTCAATATCTGCCGATGACTGATCGATACCTGTAAATTCATATTGCTTTTCCCAATTTCCATAAACGCGGGCAAAGCTACAATATTAACCCATGTACAAATCAGTGGCTTTTTTTATATCATTGCAATCAATATCGATTGTATGGCAAGAAAAACAATGGCATTCTATCCACCTACACCGGTGGTAATAACTCCGGAACACCAACTTCGGGTGGAAATAGGTCCTTTGTATGTAGCCTGCTCGATTACCGATAAACAATCCATCTACGCTTTTGAATTCTTTGAATTAGATAATGATATCAATGATTGGAGTGATGTATTCTTTGAGATCAAAAGCAACTCAGTATTACTAGATAAGTACTCCGGCAATATAGACCTTTGTTATAATTTCCGCGAAGCCTTGATCATACCTGCAGAAAAAATGAACAGTGCTGCTGCAGCAGATTTTTTATCACTTGTTTATGGGGAATCACAGAGACATGAGCAGAAAACTGATAAGCTGGCTGATTCAATAGCCATGGTAAATAGTTATCGTATCAAGAAAACCATTCTTGATCAGGCTGTCAGACACTTTCACTTATTTCAAGGACATCATATCTATACCAAGATACTGAACCGTCTTTTCGCAAGACAGGATATGCCTGAAGCATTATTGCAGGTACAAGTATATCCTCAATCCTTCATCGCTGTTTTGATGATCAATGGTCAATTACATTTGATTCAATCCTACAATTTGGAAAATGCCACTGACTTGTGTTTTTATGCTTTATCAATACTACGTGAACATAACTTGACACCGGAAAGAACATCATTAGAAATGAGCGGTTTTATTGAGCCGCATGGTGAACTGCATCAACAGATACAACAAGTATTCCCCAATCGCTCTTTCATAAACCCGGGTGAGTCGGTATTGATGCCGGAGATGCTAGAGTCGCACCACCCTCATTATTTTACCCCGTTCTTTAATCCTATAGTATGAGAATCATTTCCGGAAAATGGGGAGGCAGGAGGATTAGTCCACCCGCTCAAATGCCACATACCAGGCCTACCACTGATATTGCCAAAGAAGGGTTATTCAATATTCTTCAAAACAGAATGGACTTTGAAGGAATAGAATCACTCGATCTTTTTGGTGGTACAGGATGCATTAGTTATGAGCTGGCTTCACGTGGCGCTGCGCAATTAACCATCATTGAAAAAGATCCGATCATGCATGCATTCATCAAAAAAAATGCAGACATGCTTGGCATGGAAAATTATAAGGTGTTAAAGATGGATGTTTTTGCCTATCTGCAATCTTGTGAGGAAAGCTTTGACTTCATTTTTGCCGGTCCACCATATGCATTAGGAACCATTGATGAACTACCCAAGATCATCATTGCAAAGAACATGATCAGGAAAGGAGGTTTTTTTGTTCTAGAACATACACCTAGAAATAATTATGAAAAATTTGAAGGCTTTAGCTTTCAAAGAAATTATGGGACTACTTTATTTTCGTTTTTTGTAAATAGTCAATAGACCATGGTCCATAGTCCATGGTCTATGAAATGATTTAAATATTTTCTTATCTACTATTATCAAAAGACTTAAACAATCTATCATAAAAAACAAAAACCATGGACTATGGACCATGGTCTATCGACTATCGACCAAATGAAACGCCCCATCTTTATAACAGGAATTGGAACTGAAATTGGTAAAACAGTAGTGTCTGCTATTGTTACAGAATCCTTGAAAGCAGATTATTGGAAACCCGTACAAGCCGGTTTTGAAACCGGAACCGATGCACAAAGAGTTCAGCAATTACTTTCGAATACACAAACGGTCATTCATCCTGAAGTATATTGTTTGGAAATGCCGGCATCACCTCATATCGCAGCAAGAGCGGAAAATAAAAGGATCGATATTGATCTGATTACTGAAAAAGCAACACAGATCATCAATCAATCAGAAGATCGTTTATTGGTGATCGAAGGTGCTGGGGGATTATTGGTGCCATTGAATGATGAGAAAAGCATCGCTGATCTTATCTTATCATTGAATGCCAGGGTTATTCTGGTGAGTCGTAATTATCTGGGAAGCATCAATCACTCCAGATTAACAGCTGCCTACTGCAAACAAGCGGGTATTGATGTGATTGGATGGATATTCAATGATCAGTATCTCAATTATGAAGCAGAGATTGTTGAATGGAGTGGTTACCCATCTTTGGGCGCTATACCTTATCTTACAGATATCCATCCAACTTTCATCCGCGAGCAGGCAGATCATATCAGTAGCAATCTGAATCGCTATTTAAAAGATTGAAATGACGAAAGACGCATTAAGAAAAATCTATAAAGCCAAGAGAAAAGAATTGGATGGACATGCTCGTTTGCGAATGGATGATCTAATGTTGATACAATTTCAGCAATTTGATTTTAGCTCTATTCATACTTTGTTAACTTATTGGCCTATATCCGGGCAAGCAGAACCCAACACCCATTTATTTTCCGGTTATTTAAGACATATGGTTCCGGAATTAAGAATGGCCTATCCTGTTTCAGATCAAGAGAAAGGTACAATGACGGCTCATTTGATAGATGAAGATACCGTGTACACTGTTAATACATGGGGCATTACGGAGCCCCCTGCAATAGCACCTGTTGATCCGATTGAAATCGATCTTGTTTTTGTTCCCATGCTGATCTGTGATACCAATGGATATAGGGTTGGATATGGAAAAGGCTTTTATGATCGTTATTTGCAACACTGCCGTACGGATGTAGTCACCATCGGCTTTAGTTATTTTGATCCCATTCCAACGATCTCAGACACCCACGATTTTGACGTACCTTTGGACTACTGTATCACGCCGAACGAGGTTTATGAATTTTAATACGATATTTCTTACTTCTTTCAGGGTATTATTGTTGCCGGTCGCATTGTTATACGGACTTGTCATTCGCATCCGTAACTGGATGTTCGACAAACAATACCTGAAATCTGCATCTTTCAATTTTCCCCTAATCTGTGTAGGCAATTTAGCAGTAGGAGGAACCGGTAAATCTCCAATGGTTGAATATCTACTGTATTTATTGTCCCCACAATTTAAAGTAGGCACAATAAGCAGAGGATATAAAAGAAAAACAAAAGGATATGCATTGGCCAATCCCAATACCACCGCGCTTGAAATAGGAGATGAACCCATGTTGTTTCACATGAAGTTTCCACAAATACCGGTAGCAGTGGGAGAAGAAAGATTGGTGGCCATTCCTCAATTGTTACAAGATGTACCGGATCTCCAAGCCATCATTTTGGATGATGCGTTTCAACACCGTTCAGTGAATGCAGGGTTTAATATCCTGTTGACAGAGTATAGTAACATCTATGTCAACGATTTCTTTTTACCAACCGGAGATCTTCGTGATGAAAGAAAATCAGCCAAAAGAGCAGATATCATAGTAGTTACCAAATGTCCCGCAGATCTGTCCTTTGAGAAAAAACAGCAGATCATTCGTAACCTTAAGCCAAGGGCTGATCAAAAAGTGTTTTTCACCAGAATTGCATATGGGGTACCTTATCACATTTTCAATTATGAAGATGAATGGTTGCTGACACCCCGTGATGAAGTTTTACTGGTCTGTGGTATTGCTAATCCCAAGCCATTGAAAGAGTACCTGCATGAGCGTACACATACGTATTACCAACAGGATTATTCTGATCATCATATTTTCACCATTGATGACCTCAATGAAATCAAAGAAAAATTTGATGTCATCCATGCCAAAGACAAGATCATTCTCACCACTGAAAAAGATGCTGTACGACTTTTAAAATTCAGGGAAGAATTATCAGCATTACCAATGTATGTTCTTCCGATCCGTCACGATTTTTTGTTTGGAGAAGGTGAACAATTTAATCGTATGGTTACTGATTTTATCAGGAACTTTAGGTACAAGCCACTATCATGAGTAAGAAAACATCCAAGCAAAAGAAACAAAAGCAAAAACAAAAAACCGTATCGGCCCAATTGCTGAAAGGTAAACTCGAAGTAACCCGTTCAGGTATGGGCTATGTGGTGATCGACAATGGAAGCGGAGATGTACTCGTTCGTCCGGGCGATTTTATGAATGCTTTGAATGGTGATGTAGTGCGTGTAAAAGTAGTTCGCGAAAATGGAAGAACTGGAAAGAAAGAAGGCAAGATCACTGAAGTCATTAGCAGAAGACAAACAGAATTCATCGGTTATATACAACTCTCTACCAACTTTGCTTTTTTTGTCCCGGACACGGATAAGCCCATGCCAGATCTTTTTATTCCACTCACCTCATTGAATGGAGCAAAGAATAAAGACAGGGTAGTAGCAAGATTGGTAAAATGGGATAAAGAAGATAAAAAACCGGTAGGAGAAGTGGTCAGCATAATGCAACCGGAAGATGAGAACGATGCAGCCATGAAAGAATTACTGGCGCAGGCGGGATTTCCGTTATTTTTTCCGGAAGATGTATTGGAAGAAGCAGAAAGATTACCGGAAGTATTGGATTCAGAAGAGATCAAAAAAAGAAAAGACTGCAGAGATATTCGCACATTTACCATTGACCCTGTAGATGCTAAAGATTTTGATGATGCGATTTCTATTAGAACATTATCCAATGGTATTTATGAGATCGGTGTGCATATTGCTGATGTGAGTTATTATGTTCATCCGGAAACAGAATTGGATGAAGAAGCTTATAAAAGAGCTACTTCTGTTTATTTGCCGGATCGTGTGAATCCCATGTTGCCGGAACGAATTTCTAATGAATTGTGTTCACTCAGACCACATGAAGACAAGTTTACTTTCTCTGCCATTTTTCAAATGAGTGCAAAAGGAGAGATCAAACAATATTGGTTGGGAAGAACCGTGATTCATTCTGATCATCGTTTCACTTATGAAGATGTTCAGGAGATCATAGAAACCAAAGAAGGTAAGTTTTCGGAGGATATTTTATTGTTGAATGATTTTGCACAAAAGATGCGCAAGAAAAGATTCAGCAAGGGTGCGATCAATTTCTCTTCACAGGAAGTTCGTTTCAAATTGGATGAAAAAGGAAAACCGGTAGGTATTGTGGTAAAAGAGAGTAAGGAAGCGCATCAGTTGATTGAAGAATTTATGTTGCTCGCCAATCGTACGGTAGCAGAGAATGTTTCTAAGATACAGATCAATAAAAAAGAGATACCGTTCCCATATCGTGTGCATGATCAGCCGGATGCAGAAAGACTGGCTCCGTTTATGGAATTCGCAAAAAAATACGGACACAAATTTGATCTAAGCTCACCTGAATCAATTGCAGCAAGCTTTAATCAAATGCTCGCTGATGCGAAAGGCAAACCCGAGCAACATGTATTGGAACAATTAGGTATCAGAACCATGGCCAAAGCGGTGTATACAACCGAGAATATTGGACATTATGGATTGGCATTTGAATACTATTGTCATTTTACTTCTCCCATCAGAAGATATCCGGATGTATTGGTACACAGGGTGCTGGAAACAGTACTACAAGGTAAACCGATGATCGATAAAAAGATGGAAGAAAAATGCAAACATAGCAGCGATAGAGAACGTGCAGCTATGGAGTGTGAACGTGCAGGTAACAAATACAAACAAGTTGAGTACATGCGAGATTACCTGGGTGAAACTTTTGAAGGTGTTGTAAGTGGCGTAGCAAGTTTTGGTTTCTGGGTTGAAACGGTAGAACACAAATGTGAAGGATTGGTAAGTTTGATCGGATTAAGTGATTATGACGATTTCAGATTGATAGAGAGTGATTATAGTTTGGTTGGAAGAAGAAGCGGCAGAACCTTCCGTATGGGAGATAAAGTTACGATCAGGGTAGTTGCGGCTAATCTGGAAAAAAGACAATTGGATTATGAATGGGTGATTGAGGGGAAGAGTGAAAAGTCAAAAGTGAAAGGTGAAAAGGAGAGTGGTAAAAAGAAACGGAAGTAAAATTTTGATCGATCAGTTTTCTACTTCATGAAATATAATTCCTTCTTTTTCCAACATTGTCAATACCGGTGTATAGATCGAAGGAATAATGGGAATATGCAAACCTTTTTCTGTCAATGATTTTTCGCCTATCAAAATGGCAGCGATTCCCAAGGGCAATCCTACAGTTTTAGCCATGGCGGTACGTAGGTGATCTTCGCCTTTTACCACTAAACTGCTTTTAATGCTTTTTTGTTGCCCATTCAATTCATAGTCAATTTCATGAAGCATGACAATCATGTCTTTATCATGCGGTTCTAAGATCCAAGAAGATTCCATTCTCCATTGAAGAATATCAGCGGCTGAACATGTGCCTTTATTGATGAGCAATTCAGCGCTGTTCAATCCCAGACTTACCAGCATATGTTGAATCAATGGATCATTCGAAAGACGCTCTACTGAAATAGATAATTGATGATTTTGAATATGCGATCGTAGAAAATCTTGCATGGACAGTCCATCCGTTGCATAGGTTTGAGATTCATCGGTAAGTTGAAGATCTACGATGGCGGCCCAACCTTTACAAAAATCCGGATACCTGAGTGTAGTTCTGATGAACTCAGTACAGCTTTGTAAATCATATTTATCGATATAACTCAAAGAGTCTCTATTGGCATAATATGCCAGCGATCCGATCGATGGAACTTCAACTGAACCAGACTGATGAAACAATTGATCATAAGCGATTTCCTGTTCTTTGCCATCTTTCAAAAAAACAGCACCCGCTTTACCTGCCAGTACAACATTGCGCGGGTTCCAACTGATCTTATAATGCCATGGATTGTTATCGCTCTCAGGTGCAACCAAGCCACCGCAGTGCGATTTAAAAGTATGAATTCGCCCGCCTTGAGATTTAATATGATGGATCAGTTGCATAGCACTCATATGATCGATCCCCGGATCCAATCCCATTTCACATAAAAACAACAAACCATTGTCAGCGATTTCTGATGCCAGCGCTTTGATCTTTTCATCTACATAAGAAGCAGTGAGCAGATGTTTTTTTAATGCAAGACAATCCAATGCTACATGATAGTGAAGAGCAGGAGGCATGAGGGAGATCACCACATCAGCAGATTCGATCAATGATCTTCTTTTTTCTGTATCCAGAATATCTATCTGAACTGCAGCCGTATGAGATTCTGTACCCAGTTTCTGCACAACTGTGGCATGATCCGCATCCGCAACGGTTAGTGTCCAATTTCTGATTCGGGTTTCTCTTTTGAGATAGTCGATCAGAACAGTGGCCGATTTACCGGCACCAAAAACCAAAATTTGCGTATGTGAAAAAGTCATGCCGCAAGCTAAGTAGAAATAAGGAATGTGAAATCTCTAAAGATCAATGGATGATAACGCGCTATCAATACCTATTTGATTCACATGAAAATTCTTGTTTAGGTTGTAACTTATCAAAAGTTCGCCCGTTTAACTCCTAAAATCACCTTCATGAAACAAGTCTTTTTTTTATTCGTTTCGGTACTCTTATTGACCGGAACCCTTTCAGCCCAAAAAACCATTCGTGATGCCAATGCGCAGAATCGTAATGGATTAAAGAATTTCCATGCGGTGCAAGTATCCAGTGGAATCGATCTGTATCTCACCCAATCATCTGAAGAGGCCGTGGCAGTGAGTGCATCTTCGGAGGAATACCGTGATAAGATCATTACGGAAGTAGTAGATGGGGTACTGAAGATCTACTATGAGAAAAACACTAATTGGAATTGGGGTTCTCTTAGTGGGAATAAGAAACTGAAAGCCTATGTTTCTGTAAAAAATTTAGATAAACTAAGTGCTTCAGGGGGATCAGATGTGGCTTTTGAAAGTGTGATCAAGAGCAATAAATTGAGTATTTCGATTTCTGGTGGTTCAGATCTGAAAGGAGAAGTTGCCTGTGATGATTTGAGTCTTACAGCCAGTGGTGGTAGTGATGCCCATCTGAAAGGAAGGGCAGCCAAAGCCAGAATCAGTGCATCCGGAGGTAGTGATGTGGGTGGCTATGGTTTGATCACCGATGTATGTAATGTAATTTCCAGCGGAGGCAGCGATGTGTATATCACCGTAAACAAAGAAATGGATGCCAATGCGTCGGGCGGAAGTGATATCCATTATAAGGGAAATGCAACAGCACGTACCTCAAAAAGTGGTAGTTCAGACATCCGTAAAGTGACCAATTAAGTCTCCCGGATTTAAGGTACTAGAAAGACAAAACACCTTTGTTTTCCCATTGCTAAGAGCCATGGAAAAACAGGGTGTTTTTTTATGCAGTTTTGTGGATAAAACAGCCTAAAAAACAGCCCTTTCAGCCCCTTTTTCCCATCTAAAAAAACTATCTTCGCTATCCCGGATTTATAGGTACCGGAAGAACCAAAAAATACGTACGATAAACGAGACCATGGAAGAAAATCTGCTACCCGAACAGACGAGCGATAACGACCGCATTATACAGGTCAATATTGAAGAACAAATGAAGACCGCTTACATCGACTATTCCATGTCGGTGATCGTGGGTCGAGCTTTACCTGATGCCAGAGATGGCTTTAAACCTGTGCATCGCAGGGTATTATATGCGATGAATGAACTGGGTAATAACAGTAACAAGCCCTATAAAAAGTCTGCCCGTATCGTGGGTGAAGTAATGGGTAAGTATCACCCACATGGTGACTCATCCATCTATGATACATTGGTGCGTATGGCACAGGATTGGACCATGCGTTATACACTGGTAGACGGACAAGGTAACTTTGGTAACCAGGATGGTGATCCACCGGCTGCTATGCGTTATACGGAAGCCCGTTTACAGAAAGTGGCAGAAGCCATGTTGGATGATATCGAAAAAGAGACGGTTGATTTCCAGCTGAATTTTGACGACTCTTTACAGGAACCCACCGTACTTCCATCACGTATTCCGCAGTTATTGGTGAATGGTTCATCCGGTATTGCCGTAGGTATGGCAACCAATATGATGCCACATAATCTCAGTGAAGTAGTAGATGGATGCGTGGCATTTATTGAAAACAGAGATATTACAGGCGAAGAACTGATACAGTATGTGAAAGCCCCTGATTTCCCGACAGGAGGTGTGATCTATGGTATGGAGGGCGTAAGACAGGCCCTATTAACGGGTAGAGGTAGAGTAGTAGTGCGCGGTAAGTGTCATGTTGATACTAAACAAAGTGGCCGCGAACAGATCGTCATCACAGAAGTTCCTTATCAGGTGAACAGAGACCAGTTGACAGATCGTATCGGACAATTGGTGAATGATAAAACCGTTGAAGGCATTGCGCATGTGAACAATGAAAGTAACAAACGTGAAGGAACACGTATTGTACTGGATCTGAAACGTGATGCAGTAGCACAGGTAGTCATCAATCAACTGTACAAATACACAGAATTACAGACTAGTTATGGCATCAATAATGTAGCCTTATCAAAAGGTAAACCTAAGATCATGAACCTGCGCGATCTGATCGCTGAGTTCATTGACTTTAGGATGGATGTTGTGATCAAAAGAGCCAAATTCGATCTGCGTAAAGCCGAAGAGCGTGCGCATATCTTAGAAGGGTACTTGAAAGCATTGGATCATTTAGATGAAGTGATCACTTTGATCCGTGCGAGCAGAACACCGGATGAAGCCAAAGAAAGTCTGATCAGTAAGAGTAAGGAAGCGAAATGGCTGCTCCAGCAAGCTCTCTTCACAGATCTTTCCAATGAATTATACACACAAGAAGAAGGTCTATCAGAAGCACAGGCGAAAGCGATACTGGAATTGCGTTTACAGCGTTTGACCGGTATGGAAAGAGAGAAGATCATTGAAGAGTTCAATGGTTTGATCAACACGATCAAAGACCTGAAAGCTTTGTTAGGAAGTGAAGCGCTTCGTTATGATCTGATCAAAAAAGAATTGATCGAGATCAAAGAACAGTTCGGTGATGCGCGTAAGAGTGAGATCCAATACCTCGCAGATGAAATGCGTATTGAAGATTTGATCGAAGAAGAAGATGTAGTGATCACCATTTCTCATTTGGGTTATATCAAGAGAACTTCTGCTTCAGAATATCGTCAACAAAAACGTGGAGGTAGAGGGGCTGTTGGATCAAAAACAAGAGAAGAAGATTTTGTTGAACATCTATTCGTAGCATCAACCCATGATACCATGATGTTCTTTACCGAAAAAGGACGTTGCTATTGGATGAGGGTGTATGAAATCCCTGAGGGAGAGAAGCAAAGTAAAGGTAGAGCCATCCAAAACCTGATACAATTACCCGGTGATGATAAGGTAAAAGCGATCATTGACGTTAAAAATCTTGCAGACAAGGATTTTGTACAGCAACATTATATTGTACTTTGTACCAAGAAAGGTGTCATCAAAAAAACCTCTTTGGAAGATTTTAGTCGACCAAGAGCCAATGGTGTGAATGCCATTACCATTGTGGAAGGAGATGAATTATTGGAAGCAAGAATGACCGATGGAAAATCGGAGATCATGCTCGCAGTAAAAAGTGGTAGAGCCATTCGTTTTGAGGAGGAAAAAGTACGTGCTACCGGAAGAGGGGCCATTGGAGTAACAGGTATTGAGGTAGATGATGAGAAAGATGAAGTAATTGGCATGATCTGTGTAAATAAAGAAGATACCAGCCGAACAATTCTTGTGGTGAGTGAAAAAGGTTTTGGAAAAAGAACGGCCATTGATGAATACCGTATTACAAACAGAGGTGGGAAAGGTGTTAAGACGATCAATGTCACAGATAAAACAGGAAGTTTAGTTGGCATCCTGTATGTGACTGAAAAAGAAGATCTTATCATTACTTGTAAATCAGGTATTACCATCAGAACCAGTATCAGTGAAATTCGTGAGGCGGGTAGAGCCACTCAAGGAGTAAAGCTGATCAGGATCGATGAGGGAGATGAGATTGCGGCTATTTCTCAGATCGAGGAAGATGATGAAGAAACAGAAAGTCTTGCATCCGAATCTACCGGTAATGATGAGCCAACCAATGAAAACCCTGCAACAGAAAATAACGATTCAACCACTAACGAAAACCAAGTTTAAAAACCTCCCGTTATGAAGAAGCTATTTATGCTTTCCATGTTTGCTGCAACACTGCAGTTTGTTACCGCTCAAGATTATAAAAAGGTACAAAATGCATTGATATTAGGCAGGGTGGAAGATGCAAAAACCGAAATCGACAAGTTAGCTGCTGATCCTAAAGCACAGGCAAAAGCAGAAACATACATGTATAAAGGAAAGATCTATGCTGCGATCTTTAAATCACCTGAACTCAGTGCAAAATTTGCCAATGCTGGATCAGAGGCAGAAGCTGCTTTGAAAAAATACCAGGAAATGGATCCTACCTATGCCATTGCCAAAGAGAAAGATGGTATCACTGCCTATTTCGATATGTATTCAGCTTTCATCAATAAGGGTACCGGAAGCTTTAATGACAAAGATTGGGCAACTGCAGGTGAAGGATTTGCCAGTGCTATCCGTTACATTGATCAAATCATTGAAAACAAATGGCTCGCTAACAATAACCTGAAGATGGATACAACATCCATCCTCTATGCGGCTTATGCTTTCCAAAATGCAAAGAAAACAGCTACAGCAGCTGATTATTATCAGCGACTGGCAGATAACAAAGTGAACGATTCGAGCTTCACAGATGTGTATCGTTTCTTATTGGATTATTATACCAATGGAAAAAAGGATGAAGCTCAGTTTAAAAAGAACCTTGCTTTAGCTCATGAAGTGCACCCTTCTTTAAGCAAAGAGTGGGAGAGCTATGAAATGGATTTTATTGATACGTATGATCTGAAAGCGAAAACAGACATGTACGATAAAGAAGATGCAGCCGGTACTTTGTCTGAAAATAAATACCTGTTATTTGGTGAAGCATTTGCCAACGCCAAAAACAAAGATGATTTAGACAGTGCTACTGCAGCTAAATACACCAATAAATCTATTGAAGCATTTAAGAAAGCATTTGCTAAGAACAACAATAATGCTATTGCCGCTTTCAACGTAGGTGTAGTGAGTTACAACACCTTCGCTACGATGGATGATATGATACGCGATAACATTCGCTCGGTTCAAAGAATCAATGCAGAGAAGCCGGTAGAAAAAGATCCAAAGAAAAAAGCTGCTGTAGAAGCGAAAGCCAAAGCAGAAGCAGAACCATATCTGAAAGCCAATGCTGCATTGGAACCATCTATCGCTCAACAAGTGGATCAAGCCATTGAATGGTTACAAAAAGCTTACACTATTTTAAAAGATAAAAGCACCAGAAGCAACGGTGAAAAGAGTGTAATCAATCGCTCGGTTGACTGGTTGGCGAATCTGTATGCATACAAGCGCGACAAAGCAAGAGGTAAAGACAATGCTGCTTTCGATGCTTTTGAAGCGAAATACAAAGAATTTGATGCATTGCACAACAAGTTCTAATTGGATACGAACAACTAATTCTAAAAAGCCCTGTTAAACCATTAACAGGGCTTTTTATTTGCACTTAGAAAGTTTACATTTAATTGTCCTTTCAAAATAATGGTCATGAAATCATACATCTTCACCTGCTTATTGGGTTTAATGATTTTGCTTGGCTCATGCCAGGGCTCATCAAATAAAAACACAGAACTACCTTCCATTGGAGATCCTGTCATCAAAACAACTGTCATTGTAAATAATCGTGAGATCATTTGGGGAATGGATTTTCTTCCGAATGGCGATCTTCTATTCACCGAAAAGAAAGGAACCATCGCACGATATACTGCAGGAGGTGCTGTTCAAGAGATCAGCGGTGTTCCGTC
>JBDKEH010000043.1:0-6682 GCA_039795345.1 Bacteroidota bacterium | reverse complement strand
ATCAAGATCACACAGATTAAAAGCGGTATCGACAGATCTGAGCGTCAAAAACAAACTTTGATCGCTTTAGGTTTGAAGAAATTGAATGCTTCAAGAGAAGTAGAAGCTACTCCTCAGATCCTGGGTATGGTGAATAAAGTGAGCCACCTGGTGAAGGTTGAAGAGATCGCTTAATCCAATCAGATAAGATAGAATTTGTTCCGTATCATACGGAATGAAAATGAGTCAATTTACTTGATTCATTTTCTGTTTATAAAAAATCAGAATTCTCTCTGTCACTGACAACACATTTTCAAATCATTTGCGAGGGGTGATTCCCCGAAAGTTCAAAATCAATACAACATGAAACTACACAATCTGAAACCTGCAGAAGGTTCTACACACAAGCAAAAACGTTTAGGTCGTGGTGAAGCATCCGGTAAGGGTGGTACATCTACAAAAGGTAACAAGGGTGGACAAAGCCGCGCCGGTTATAAGAGCAAGATGGCTCACGAAGGTGGTCAGATGCCTATCCAGCGTCGTATCCCTAAGCGTGGATTCAAGAATAACAATCGCGTTGAGTTCGTAGTATTTAACCTAGGTCAGATCGACCAACTGGTTGAGAAATATGGTTTCACTGAATTCAGCCTTGAAAATCTTTATATCAATGGTTTGATCAGCCGTACCGATAAAGTAAAAGTATTGGCCAACGGAGAACTGAAAGCTAAAGTATCTTTCAAAGTGAATGCAGCCAGCGAAAAAGCAAAAACTGCTATCGAAGCTGCAGGTGGTAGCGTTGAAATTATCAAGTAATTTTATCGTAACTTGCCAGACGCACAAAGTGCGTCTTTTTTTGGTTTAAGACTATTAACGCTTACAATTGCATTCAAGTGAAAAAACTAGTTCAGACATTAAGGAATATTTGGACGATAGAGGAGCTTCGTAACAAGATCATTATTACACTTGCACTGGTTCTTACTTATCGTTTTGGTACCCATATCGTATTACCGGGTATCGATCCTAATAAAATTGAAGAAGCACAGAAATCTGCTCAAAGTGGCGGAGGCCTGTTAGGCATCTTCGATATGTTCGCGGGTGGTGCCTTTTCCCAGGCTTCTATTCTGGCACTCGGTATCATGCCTTATATCTCTGCTTCTATCTTCATGCAGCTGATGACCATCTTGGTTCCTCAGTTACAGAAAGTTCAGAAAGAAGGAGATAGCGGACGTAAAAAAATCAATCAGTGGACACGTTACCTCACCGTAATCGTAACTGCATTTCAGGCGGGTGCTTATGTTGCTTACCTGAACAGTCCCGGATACGCTGAAGCTATCATGCCTGCTTATGCACCTTACTTCTGGTTCTCTACTGTTATTACTTTAACAGCAGGTACCATGTTTGTAATGTGGTTAGGTGAAAAGATTCAAGATAAAGGATTAGGTAACGGTACTTCTATCATCATCATGGTAGGTATCCTTGCTCGTCTTCCTCAGTCTTTGATCCAGGAATTCAGTGCTAAGGGTGAAAGAGCGGGTGGTGGTTTATTGATCTTCTTGATCGAGATCGCTATTCTGATTGCTATCATCCTTGGATTGATCGTATTGGTTCAAGGTGTTCGTAAAATACCTGTTAACTATGCTAAGCAGATCATCGGTAACCGCCAGTTCGGTGGTGCTCGTCAGTTCCTGCCTATCAAAGTAAACAGTGCCGGTGTAATGCCGATCATCTTCGCTCAAGCGATCATGTTCCTGCCTACATTGGTATCTTTTACCAATCTTGATTCTGCACAAGGTATCGTAAAGATCTTCAACGATCATAGCAATACCTGGTATATGGTGATCTATTCAATCATGGTAATTGGATTTACTTTCCTTTACACTGCATTGATCTTTAACCCTAAACAAATTGCAGAAGACCTGAAACGTAACAACGGTTTTATTCCTGGCGTGAAGCCCGGACAACCTACTGCTGATTATATCGGATCTGTAATGGACAGAATTACTTTACCGGGTGCTATCTTCTTAGCATTGGTAGGTATCATGCCCGGATTCGCTCAGCGCCTAGGTGTTACTCAAGGATTCAGCACTTTCTTTGGGGGTACTTCATTACTCATCATGGTTGGTGTAGTACTGGATACACTACAGCAAATTGAAACATACCTGTTGATGCGTCAATACGATGGACTGATGAAAGGCGGTCGCGTACAAGGCAGACAGACTGTTTCGACAACAACGATCTAGTAGTTTTAGACCATGGTCTATGGACCATCGACCATGGACAAAAAAGTACGATATTTGCAAACCTGTCGTCTCGCTGATAGCGACGACAGGTTTGTTTTTTTATCATGTCGAGAAGAAATCATATGATCATCTATAAAACAGAAGCGGAAATAGCCCTGATGAAAGAAGCGGCGCTGCTGGTAAGTAAAACACTTACTGAAGTGGCCAAAGTGCTCAAGCCGGGGATGACGACCATGCAGATCGATAAGCTTTGTGGCGACTTCGTCAAAGACCATAAAGCAGTTCCCTCTTTTTATAATTACAGAGGATATCCTTTCAATGTATGTGCTTCGGTGAATGATGTGGTTGTACACGGATTTCCCAATGATGTTCCTCTAAAAGAAGGGGATGTGGTTTCTGTTGATATGGGTGTGATCTTAAATGGATGGCATGGTGATCATGCATACACATTTATTTTGGGAGAAACTGATGCTGAAATTATTCAGTTGGTAAAAGTTACCAAAGAGTCTTTGTATAAAGGCATTGAGAAAGCGATCGTCAACAACAGAGTAGGCGATATCTCTTTTGCTATACAAGAGCATGCAGAGAAGAAACATGGTTATGGTGTAGTGCGTGAATTGGTAGGGCATGGATTAGGACGTAGCTTACATGAAGACCCGCAAGTTCCCAATTATGGTAAACGTGGGAATGGTCCAAAGATGAAAGAGAATTTGGTACTCGCTATTGAACCCATGATCAATTTAGGTACAAGAGAAGTGTATACCGATGATGATGGATGGACGGTTCGCACGCAAGACGGAAAAGTAGCCTGTCATTTTGAACATGATGTATGTGTGAAGCGAGGACAAGCATTGATACTTTCTGATTACAGCATCATTGAAGCTGCTGAGAAAGCGAACCCGAATCTGAATACTTCTTATTACTAGTAATTCAACACCGAATTAATATTTTTACAAAGACCTTTATCAGAAGGTCTTTTTGTTTATTTGATTATGCAACAACAACTCATTGTCATTGGTGGAGGAGCAGCCGGCTTCTTTTGTGCAGTGAATGCTGCACGCATGAATCCATCATTGAAAGTATTGTTGTTGGAGAAGTCAAACAAACTGCTGTCAAAAGTAAAAGTCAGCGGCGGTGGCAGATGCAATACCACACATGCTTGTTTTGAGATACCGGAATTGGTAAAGAAATACCCACGCGGACAAAACTTCTTAAAAAAATCATTCCATCAGTTTTATACTACAGATACCATTCAATGGTTTGAAGAAAGAGGCGTTACATTGAAAACAGAAGAAGATGGCAGAATGTTTCCAATCACTGATAACTCTCAAACCATCATTGATTGTTTACTGAAAGAAGCAGACAAGTATAAAGTAGCAGTACAATTACAAACAGGCGTCCTCTCTTTTCAGAAAAAAGAAAACAAATTTCAACTTCAATTAAGCAATGGGAATATTATTTCGGCAGACTTTGTATGTATTGCTACAGGAGGTTTTCCAAAAGCTAGTATGTTTGATTGGTTGACATCAACAGGGCATACCATTGCAACTCCGGTACCATCACTCTTCACATTCAATATGCCCGGTAATCCTATCACATCTTTAATGGGTGTTAGTGTAGAACGCGCGATCGTAAAAGTAGCAGGTACCAAACTGCAGGAAGAAGGCCCATTGCTGATCACGCATTGGGGTATGAGTGGTCCGGCTATCTTAAGAACTTCAGCATGGGGTGCGAGAGAGTTGGCAGATAAGAATTATCATTTTACAATTCTGGTGAATTGGATACCATTGTATACAGAACAAATGCTGCGCGATGAATGGCAAGAGATCAGAGACAGATCCGGTGCACAAAAAATGGGTAGTAAAAATCCATTTGGATTACCGAATCGTTTGTGGTTACATATTCTTCAAGAATCTGAGATCGATGCCGAGTGCAGGTGGTCTGATCTTCCTTCAAAACAACAGAACAGACTGATCAAAAATCTAATAGCACATGAGTTTAGTGTGAAAGGCAAAACAACTTTCAAAGATGAGTTTGTAACTGCAGGAGGTATTTCACTTAGCGAGATCGACCCTCAAACCATGCAAAGCAGAAAATTACCCGGACTATTCTTTGCAGGGGAGGTCATGGATGTAGATGGCATTACCGGGGGCTTTAATTTCCAACATGCATGGACCAGTGGGTTTATTGCCGCGAAGGCCATTGCATCTGTCTGATCAAAGACGATCATCAAAAAATGCTGATAGCGAGAGGGATCCAAAGGCGATTGTTAAAAAATTGCCACTTATCCATTCTGCTGTAAATTCCTGACACATATTTACTATTTTGATTGTCAACTAAATGAAACGCTATGAGAAGATTGTTACTTGCCGCATCTGCATGTGCGGTATTTATGAGCTCAACCCTGTATGCTCAACAACCCCCGGCAGGAATGCCTGCCGGCACTCGTCCACCGGGTGATACTTCTAAAGCTCCTGCAGCGCCTAAAAAGCCAACAGTTGCTGAAAAGACAAAAGGCAATAAAAAGATTGAAGGTCTATTTACCCTATATCAGGATACTACGACCGGTAGTCTTCAGATGTATGTTAGAAAAGATCAGCTGGATAAGGAATTCATTTATCAGAGCTTCTCTATCAACGGGCCTACCTCATTATTCTTACATCAAAGTATGCACCGTGCAACGGCTGTATTCAAAATGAAAAGAGCTTATGATAAAATTGAATTCTCTCAGGTAAATACCGGCTTTTTCTACGATAAAAATAATCCTGTAAGTAAGACCGCAGATGTAGACAAGCCCGAGGCGGTTTTTTACAATGACAAATTTAGTATTGAAGATTCTTTGGGTTACTTGATCAATGTGGATCAATTGTTCCTGAGTGAAAAATTAGATCCTGTAAAACCCGTAATACCTCCAAGTCCGGTAGCCATGTTCATTTTTAATTTAGGTGGATTGAATCCTACTAAATCTAAATATGCCAACATCCGTTCTTTCCCCAATAATACAGATGTTGTGGTGGATCTGTCTTATGATAATCCAAGTACCATTGCGAACGGAGGACCTGATGTTACTGATCCTCGTTATGTACGCGTTCGCATGCAACATAGCTTTATTGAAATGCCTAAGAACGATTTTCGTCCACGTAGAGACGATCAGCGTGTAGGATATTTCTTAGATCAGCGCAATAACCAAACCAGTACCAGTCCTGTTCCTTATAAGGACATGATTCATCGTTGGAATTTGGTGAAGAAAGATCCTTCAGCAGCAGTGAGTGAACCTGTTGAGCCGATTGTTTTCTGGATTGAGAACACTACACCGCATGAATACCGTCAGACGATTCTGGAAGCAGGATTGAAATGGAATGAAGCATTTGAAAAAGCAGGATTCAAAAATGCAGTTCAAATGAAGATCATGCCGGATGATGCTACATGGGATCCTGCAGATATCCGTTACAATGTGATTCGTTGGGTATCTTCTGCCAATCCTCCTTACGGAGCTATTGGACCCAGCTTTACCAATCCACGTACCGGACAAATACTTGGTGCAGATATCACCGTAGAATGGTTCTCAGGAAGTGCAACACCGATTTTTGACGAGTTGTACAATGGTCCGTCTATGCAATCAGCGAACGATTTACAATTCCCCGGTATGCAGATGAAAAATCATACGGCATGCACATTGGCTGGAGAATTGAAAGCTCAGTTCATGACCGGACATACAACGCTCGAAGCCATGGATGCTCCGGAAGGAGAGATCAAAGAAATGCATAAGCAATTCCTGATCTATTTGATCATGCATGAAATGGGACATACACTCGGACTTAATCACAACATGAAAGCCAGTCAGATGTTGTCGCCTGCAGAGATCAACAATACTTCTATCACTCGTTCTATCGGATTGATCGGATCTGTGATGGATTATCCTGCAATCAACGTTTCAACAGATAGAAGCAAGCAAGGTGATTATTATACCACCAAAGCAGGTCCTTATGATTTGTGGGCCATTGAATATGGTTATACGCCATTCTCTGAAGCACAAGAAGAAGCAGGACTTACTAAAATATTATCACGCAGTACCGATCCTAAATTGGCTTTTGGTAATGATGGTGATGATATGAGAGCTCCGGGTAAAGCCATCGATCCACGTGTGAATGTGAATGACCTTACGAATGATGCCATCGGTTATGCAGAGGAGCGCTTTAAACTTGTGAACAACCTCATGGGCAAGCTGGTGCAGAAATATACCAAGCCCGGACAATCCTATGTAGAAGTGCGTGCACGTTATGGAGTGTTGAATGGACAACGTAACAGCATGATCAATGCTGTGAGCCGTTATGTGGGTGGAGTGTATATCGACAGAAGCAATCCTGAGCAAAATTCAGGTAATAAGCCATATACACCGGTTCCATTGGCTACGCAGAAGAAAGCGATCGATGTGTTGAATAGATATGTATTTGCACCCAATG
>JBDKEH010000018.1:0-18625 GCA_039795345.1 Bacteroidota bacterium | reverse complement strand
CAGGAGAAATGGTTCCATGTTTCGCCATGTCATCAATGCTGTCAAGCAATGGCTGAAAATAGTCTTTACCTAATAACACGATCGGAAAATCATTGATCACTTTGGTTTGTGCCAATGTTAGTGTTTCAAAAAATTCATCCATCGTTCCAAATCCACCCGGCATAATGATAAAGGCATAAGAATATTTTACCAACAACACTTTTCTGATAAAGAAATAATCAAACGTGATCCATTTATGCATGTAAGGATTCGGATATTGCTCAAATGGAAGTTTGATATTACAACCTACTGATTGTCCACCATTCTCAT
Organism: Bacteroidota bacterium; assembly: GCA_039795345.1. GTDB lineage: Bacteria > Bacteroidota > Bacteroidia > Chitinophagales > Chitinophagaceae > Sediminibacterium. The sequence continues at coordinate 18,316 of JBDKEH010000018.1, read as the reverse complement.
AAGCTCCTTTATTGGCAGCTTCCATAATTCCCGGACCACCACCTGTCATGGTCGTAAAACCCAGATCAGCAATTTGCTTTCCAACTTCTACTGCTTGCTGATAGTAGGGATGATCTTCTTTAAATCGTGCTGATCCAAAAACAGTAATACAGGGCCCCACAAAGTGAAGCGTTCTGAATCCTTTAATAAACTGTCGAAAGATCTGCCATGCGAATCCTAATTCATTGATCCTGGGCTTAGGACCGTCTAAATACACCGATTTCTGTGCCGGGATAATCCTTTCTGATTTACTCATTTCTATCCTATATTGATGAAAATTCAAATTAGCACAAAATTTGCTGTTATAGTTAGCAGTCGTTCATCCTTAACAGTTTTATGAGAAAATTTTATTGCATCCTTTTATTCTTACTGATACTCCAATGCGGCTTCTCGCAAAGACCCGTCATACTGGAACAATTCAGAACTTTTTCAATGGTAGGTCCGGTCATGAGCTACCTGAATCATGCAGATACCAGGAGAACTGTTGTACAACAGTTGAACGATCAGCTGTTAAAACATAAAAATGCTCAACTCGCAGATACAAGCTTGCGTATTTCTAGGCTACCGGATCTAAAGAATATTACTAATTCTACGGCTCCTTTTACAATGTCAGATACTTCTGCGTGGCATATGTATTTGGATCTGTATGAATTTGAAACCAATACATTTTATTTCTCGCAGCCTGAGTATGAAGAGGACTCTTTATTATTTAAAAGAACTGCTTCCGTTTTCCAATTAGGGATATTATTGACCAATGGTTCAAAAGAAATCATGCTTAATGAAGTCATGACCATTTGTGTAACCAGGGGTAATAGCAGTGGTTTTGGTATCATAGCTGCTACACCTTCGCTTGGTAATAAAGGTTTTACGGATATGCTCAATCTGTCAATAGGACGTCTACTCGATCCGGAAAATAAAATTGGCATGATTGAAGTAAAAGCTGCTCCCGTATTTTATGCGGATAATTTTATTCTCCCAGAAATTCAACAGTCTCCTGTAATTCAAGTGACAACTAAAAAAGATATTGCATCTTTTAGAATTGATAATAGTGATGAGATCATTCGAATGGGCGAACCTTTTTATGAACAACTGATCACAAAAGGGAAAAACAAGAACGTAGATGATTCTTCGATCATAGGCAGAATAATCAGTAAGACAGAAAGACAAAACAGTTCTGATTTTGTACAACTTCGGCAGGAAAGTAGGGATGTGTTAAGGGATAAGAACTATACATTAAAAATGTTCATAGAGATCAATCCATATTTTAATTATTTGAATGAAGCGGAAGCTTTTACCAGTTTTATACATGAGAGAGTCCATAGCTTACAATTGAATGGCGATACCATAGCCAAATTCATCGTTACCAAAAATTTAGGGTTCGCAGACAGAAAGATCTATTTGAATAAGGTTAGCAATGGATATGACAGCACTTCTGTTTTCACTTTTGAAGAACAAGATATTGTCAGAAACTTATTTTGTGAGTATCAGATGAATGGCATGATCGGTAATAAATCTTTTTTTATCCGTTGTTATGATAAAAATATGCTCAAAGAATTTATCTATGACCATAAAAGAATTGCTATAGCACGTGGTCAATTTTTACCTGAAAGAATTGCCGTTTTTGATGCATCTTTAGACAAAGAATTGTTGAATCAGTTAATGATCATCGGGTTCTCACGCTTTTTCAGATAAACCAATAAGTTATGCGCATCATATCATATAATGTCAATGGCATCAGAGCGGCTATGAAGAAAGGTTTTACAGATTGGCTGGCCACCAATCCTGCTGATGTTATTTGTCTACAGGAAACAAAAGCCAATCAAGAAGATGTTGATGTAACTGCCATTGAAAAATTAGGGTATCACACATTTTGGTATTCAGCGCAGAAAAAAGGATACAGTGGTGTAGCTGTTTTGACCAAGATCAAACCGGATAATGTTGTATACGGCAATGGTATAGAACAAAGTGATGCAGAAGGCAGAGTGATCCGTGTTGACTTTGGTGATATTACCCTGATCAATGCCTATTTTCCATCAGGAACCAGTGGTGATGAGCGTCAAACGTATAAATACCAATGGCTGGATGAATTTTTTACTTATGTACAGGATCTCAGAAAAAAAAGAAAGAAGCTGATTGTGACAGGTGATTATAATATCGCCCATACCGAAATTGATATTCATGATCCAAAAGGAAATAAAAAATCATCGGGATTTTTACCGGAAGAAAGGGCTTGGATGGATCAACTTTTAGGTAGTAAATGGGTAGATACTTTTCGCCATCTTCATCCGGAAGCAACGGGTGCCTATTCTTGGTGGAGCCAGCGTTTTCCTTCTGTGAGACTTCAGAATAAAGGATGGCGTATCGATTATATCAGTATTACAGATACTTTACAATCACAATTGAAGGCAGCAGCTATTTATCCGGATGTCAAACACAGCGATCATTGTCCGATCTATGCTGAGATCAGCTAATATTTATCAAACAATAAACTTTTACCGTGTATATCTATAATGTAACGATTCAACTAGCTTGGGCTATCCATGAGGATTGGCTTGATTGGATGAAGAATAAACATATCCCTGAAGTCATGTCTACCGGCTGTTTTACCGATTTTCGTTTTGTGCGTGTGTTGGAACTCGATGAAACAGAGGGCCCTACTTATGCTACTCAATATTTTGCTGCCACCAAAGAAGATTATGATTGCTACATAGAACATCATGCAACCGCACTTCGAAAAGATGCATTGGATGTTTGGGGAAATCAATTCGCAGGTTTTCGCTCATTAATGCAGGTTGTGAATTGAGTGTGGATAGTTTTGCAAATTCATTTTGTCAATCCCAAAACTTCACTATATTGCTCTGAAACCCGCTTCGGCACTGCTTTTCAGCGAGAAAACGCTGAAACCATTGATAATAAAGGGTTTCAGCAGATACCGATGTTGAAACATGCAACGCATCAAAAAATAAAATCGGCTGAAAGTCTTGTTGGAAAAGGGTTTTAAAGAATCACAAAAAGACGGTAAAGTTGGAAAAATATTTTGCTGTTTGATAAAAGCCAATAAATTTGTTTCTCTTATTAAAATACATCTAAAAACACATCTATGAACAAAGCTGAATTAATCGCACAACTCGCAGAAGATGCAGGTATCACCAAAACTCAAGCTAACGCTGCTTTAGATTCTTTTGTTGATACAGTAACTAAAACCCTGAAGAAAGGTGACAAAGTTACCCTGGTAGGTTTTGGTACTTTCTCTGTATCTAAGCGTGCTGCTCGTACAGGTCGTAACCCTCAGACTGGTGAGACTATCAAGATCAAAGCTAAAAAAGTTGCCCGCTTCAAAGCTGGTAAAGAACTGAGCGCTAAGATCTAATCTGAGCCTCTAAAAAGAATTGAACCCCGCTTTCGCGGGGTTTTTCTATTTTTGCACCTCACATTCATCAATCAAAACATTATTATCATGGGTAGAGGCGATAAAAAAACCGCTAAAGGAAAAAGATTCAAAGGCTCATTCGGCAAAAGCCGTCCGGCCAACGCTAAAGCTACTGCTGCAAAAGCCAAGAAAGCAGCTGCGAAAGCTTCTTAAAATGGTTGATGTCAGATCGCAGATGTCAGATGTATTAAAATAAATCTGACATCTGCGATCTGACATCTTATATTTTCTTCTTCGCTATTTCCTCCAACGCAAACACCAGTTTATCCAAATCTTGTAAGCGGGTATATACATGAGGTGTTACGCGAACGCAACTGATATTTTCCCATACGATACCAACGGCATGTATTTTATAGGTATTGAACAATGCCTGATCGAGTTGTGCGGGTGTCATTCCATCTACAGAAACACCGCAGATAGCACAAGCATATTCAGGCTTGAATGAGGTATGTATTTTTACTTTAGGGATGGCTCTCGCTTTTTCTGCCCAGTAATTTTTCAGATAACGAATCCTTTCCTCTTTTCGTTTTGCTCCAATGGCATTATGAAAATTCAATGCTTCACCTATTCCTTGTTCTATCGGAAAACTTCTGGTACCAAGGGTTTCAAACTTTCTGATATCATCACTTCTTGGCTTATCATTACACACCAGAGGCCATATCTTTTCAATTTTTTCTTTTTTGATCCATAACATTCCACTGCCAATAGGAGCGCTGAGGAATTTGTGTAAGCTTGTGCCGAAATAGTCACATTCCAAATCTGGTATTTTAAAATCGAGTAACCCAAATGAATGGGCGCCATCAACAATTACTTCCAATCCTCTTCGATGCGCCATTTGCGCGATCTTTTTTACAGGAAGAATTTGTCCGATCCAGTTGATGATATGTGTCAGATGTAAAATTTTCGTTTTAGGTGTAATCGCTTTTTCGAATGCTGCAACAATGGCATCATCATTTTCTATCGGAAAATCAAAACTAATCTGAGTGTATACAATTCCATCGCGCATGGCCCTTTGTCGCCAGGCTTGAATCATATTCGGATAATCTTGTTTGGTTCCAATTACTTCATCGCCTGCTTTGAGATCCAGACCAAAGATCACCGTATTCAATGCTTCTGTAGCATTTCTGTTCACAGCTATTTCCTCCGGAGAACATCCTGCCAATGTTGCCAACTTATAACGCAGCGGTTCTCGCCCCTGATCCAGGATGCGCCACATGTAATAAGAAGGGCCTTCATTAGACAACTGGTTGAACCTTTCTACCGCCTGCTGAACAACCCTGGGCGAAGGGCTTACACCGCCATTATTCAGGTTAATCAGGTTCGTATCAACAGTATACGATTGTTGGATCACTGACCAATAATCCTCATCTGTGGCTATTTGTTCAGGACTAAAAGCAGCTACCCGTTGTTGCTCAGACTCCCATTCAGCGGCATGTAATTGCTGAAATAGACTATTGGCGGAAAATGCCCCTGCCAACAATCCGATGCGTTGTAGAAAATCTCTTCGTTGATTCACGGTAAAAGGTTGAACAAGAAAGATAGGAAAGAGAAGCCAAAAGTCAAAGAGAGTGAAAAGTGAAAGGTGAAAAGTGAAAGGAAGTACTATCTTTTCACTTTTCACCTTTCACTTTTGACTTATCCGTACCTTTGTACAAACTTTCCGATATGAAACAGCAGGGATGGAAAATGATGGTTTTAATAGGTGTCATGTTGGTTATCAGCCAGTTTGCTGATGCACAATGTTCTATTTGCACCAAAACTGCTTCACAGCTAGGAGAAGGACCTGCCAAGGCGTTGAATTCTGCTATTATTTATCTTGCCGGAGCACCATTGGCGATTATGGGATATATTGGGTGGAGATGGTGGAAGAATGAAAAGGAAAACAAGCATGAGTAACCAAACACACATGATCCGCACCCCAATTCCGTATCATCTTTCAAAAATTTTACCAAAAGGGACAATGGTAAAATTTTCATTAGTAAATAATCTATCGATCTATCTAAGAGCCAGAACAGCAGATAGAATGATTTTCAAAGAAGTATTCCTGCACGAGATATATAGTAAACACGAAATTGAAGTTGAGGAAAATGATATAGTTATAGACATTGGAGCAAATGTCGGAATGTTCAGTTTATATGCTGCGCAAAAAACAAAGTCAGGTAAAGTATATGCATTTGAACCTTTCGAAGAGAATTATCAAATGCTAGTTAAACAGATTGAAGGGAATAAGCTCACAAATATTGTAGCTAACAAAAAGGGCTTATTGAATATGGAGGGTAAGAAAGATCTATTTTTATCAGGTATTAACACAGGAGGCCACTCTATACAGTTTGAACAAAAAGCAGGTAAGGTTACAATTGATGTCACCACGCTATCAAAGTACTGCTTGGAAAATAATATTCATACTATTGATTATTTAAAGATCGATTGTGAAGGCAGCGAATTCGATATTCTTCAGCATGACTTATCCATCTTACAGAGAGTACGAAAATTGGTGATGGAATGTCATCCCTATGGTGAGGAAACTGTAGATAAAATGCAAACTCTATTAGAGAACCATGGATTTACAGTAATTCGAGAAGCATGTAATCATGAAAATATTGAAATGTTGTACGCAAGAAAATGATGTTTTAAATCATTTGATGATAGATATCTGAATAGCTTTTTGCAGCATTATCCCAAGAAAACATAGCAGCTCTCGCTTTTATGGATTCTGCACTGACGTAACCTTTTTCGATCATAGTCAACCCATTTTGTAATACAGATTGCATATCATCTTTATCAAAACTTTCGAAATAGAAAGCCTGATCACCACCTATTTCTGGTAATGAGGTTTTATTTGATAGAAAAACAGGTTTCCCAAAAGCCATAGCTTCAATCACAGGTAGACCAAAGCCTTCCATTAAAGAAGGAAAAACGAAAGCTTTGCAATGTTGCAAATACCAATATTTTTCGGGCTCGGAAATAGCATTTGCAAAATGTACACGATCCTGAACCCCCCATTTTTGCGCCTCGGCAATGATTGCCGTTCTATACTCTTCATTTTGCGTAATACCTGCCACCACTAATTGCATTTGGTTACCATGCAGTAATGCAGGCAGTACATGAAAGTTTTTCTTATTTGTAATGGTTCCTATGGTAAAAAGAAAATCTGTTTCCGGTTTCAAGTTAGGAGCCTCTGGGAGAATATTGAGGTTGATATTGCAACCATTATAAATAACATCTACTTTTTTATGCTGAAGTCGCAAATTGTTTTCTATGTCTTCCTTAACAAAAGAAGAGATGGCAACAATTCTATCAGCCCGATCTATTTTATTTTGAAGCTTTTGCAGTTCTCTCTTCTTCTTTATCAGAGGACGATCCTCTTCATGCAAAAAATTAAGATCATGGATCGTGAGTAATACTTTTATTTTTCGTCTGTATGGATAGTACATCGTACCCTGATAGGTAGCGTGCCATATATCATACTTCCTGATGTTAGGCAGACAAAATTTATGTAAAGAATGTTGTTTGAGATATTTGATATCATTTCCAAATATGCCAACCTCTCTTTCTCGTGTATAAAAAGTGATATGATCTTTTAATGAAAGTTTTGGAGACACCAGTGCAGCTCCAAGCTGTTTACAATAATGATATAATCCGGTATGAGCATACTTCATCCGCTCACAATCCATTAATATTTGAATACTTTCTTTACTCATTTTATTTTGATAGCATCCAGTGCGTGACAGAATGAATTGATTGGTTGTGAAGTTACCGAGAACCCTAGTTTTTGAAGATAGGCTGTGAAGAAATGAATATTATTTTGCCGATCATCCATATCATGTACTTCCACAACCATTCGATTGATCTTTTGAATGAGTTCAGGAGATGTATTATAAATGATATCATATTCACTACCCTCACAATCCATTTTCAAAAGATCGATCCCATCAAGTTGATTATCTTTATAAATATGGGTTAGTGAAATACATGGTACGCGTATCCCTTTTGTATTGCTTTTATTAAACCCTGAAAAAACAGATGCTACTACCTGATTGTCATCCGTGTCTTCCATAAAAATATCCAGATACTCTTGCTCTTTACCTGTTACTGCCATTTGGTGTAAATGAATATTTTTCTTTAGCTTCTGATTTTGATCCATCGTCATTGAGAGACGCTGAACATTTGCTGGCATCGGCTCAAAAGCAAAAATCACTGCATCGGGTAATTTAGAGAGTAAAATAAAATCAAAGAATCCTGCATTTGCTCCAATATCAACTACAATAGGTTTTTCAGGCAGTTGCCGTACAAGATCATCAATCTCATATACATCTGCCATAAAGATCTCTTTGAATACCTGATACAAAGAATCAGGAACTTCAAATTGTATCGCATGAGGCTTGGTATTGAAAATCAATGGCCGTAGTTTTCTGGCACTTTTATTCAATAAATATTCTCCAGGATTTTTAATATGTCTTATCAATCGTAAATACCTATTGATACCAGATACCGGCATAATAAAGATTTTAATTTTCTGTAGCAGTCTTCAAAAAAGCTTGTACAAATGAGTAAATATTAAAATCAGGATTCATTCTTTCCTTTTGTACTGCTTCTTTTAATCTGTCTTTCTCAATACCTTTCATTTTCTGCTTCTGAATAAGACGATAAGCCTTTTCTGTCAAAAGTAAAGTCTTACGGTCATTATCCAGCATATAACCTTGATGGGTTGTTATCGCTGCTGCCAAATCGGAGACGCCTTCTCTTGTTGATGCAACTGTTTTAATGATAGCGATTTCTTCCTTTTTTTGATGAAAAGCCGGTGCCAGCATTAGACGAAGGTTTTTTACAAATCTGTCAGCATCTGGTCGATCACTTTTATTCACTACAAAAATGTCAGCAATTTCCATCAAACCGGCTTTCATGGTTTGTACCTCATCACCGGCTTCCGGTACAACCACAACAACTGTTGTATCAGCCAACCCGGCGATTTCAATCTCACTTTGTCCAACCCCAACTGTTTCAACAATGATATGATCAAACCCTGCAGACTGTAACAATGCAGTGATTTCAATGATATAAGGATGAAGCCCCCCCAATGCACCTCTTGTTGCCAACGATCGAATAAATACATTCGGATGATTATACCACTCACTCATTCTGATACGGTCACCCAATACCGCACCTAAGTTGAATGGTGATGATGGATCAACACATAAAACACCTACTTTTTTATTGGCGCTTACCCATTCCCCAATCAAGGCATCTACTAATGTACTTTTTCCGGCGCCCGGAGGTCCCGTTATTCCTGTGATGGAAGCATGCCCGGCTGGCAAATTTTTTAAGAGCTCTTCATAACCATCTACTTCATTCTCTACCCAAGAAATAGCTCTGGCCAAAGCTCTTTGGTCACCTTGCTGAATTGCTGTTAATAACTGCTCCCACATAATACTTTCAGTAAACGTAAATTTAGTTCTTACTACTGCAAAAGAAAGTAATTGGCGGCAGAGATTTATATTTTATAAGGATATCATGAAAAAACAGCAGGTAAGTATTGGTCTCTTTATTATTTCATTGGGCGGCTTATTGTGGAGTCGGGCATTGTTATCTGCTTCAGTGGGTCTTTGGTTTCTTTTTATTCTTTATCACTATAAACAACTGAGCATTGTCATTTTCAAAAAGAATTTCATCCTATGGGGATTTGCCCCCGTTTTAATGGCATTGCTTGGTGTATGGCAATATCCGCTGGACGTTAAAAGCTGGGATCTGGTTCTTACACTTTCCGTATACCCCATAACGGCCATTGTCTTACATCTTTTACATTATGATGCATCTGTATTTAAGAAAATGATACCGATATGGATCCTTTTTTCCTGTTTGGCCATTGGCAAGCCTATTTTATTCTACCTCCTGCATGCAAAAGATGCATTAGAGAAATACGGTTCAGGACAATCGTTACCCGTATTTATGGACAACGATCATGTCCGTTTTAGTATTTTCCTTTCAGCTGCTGCATTATTCGCATGGTTTTACAGAAAAATCAATCCCCTTTACTTAGTTACGTTTTTTGTTCTATTGATAAGTATCATATTTCTATCAGTACGTACCGGTTGGATGCTGATGATCATTATGTGCGTGATCTTAGTTTTAGAGTCACTGATACATCCATCAAAAAATAAACTTAGATCATCATTTATTTATGTGAGTATCCTTCTTGTGTTAATTCTTGGAGCTTGGTTCTTTTTTCCAACAGTTCAGCAAAAGCTAGCCTACACTTTTTATGATTGGCAGAATATAACAGATCATAGTTTCAATAGTACCCTTTCTGATGGCACGAGATATGCCATGAATAAAAGTACTTGGAAATTGATACAAAATGGTAATGTCAATATCGGATGGGCGGCTATTGAAACACAAGTTCAGCAAAGCTTTCAGCAATTATACCCTGGGTCTAACACTTCTTTCGGGTGGCCTTTCAACCAATGGTTATTTTGGTGGATCGGCTCCGGATTCATTGGTATGCTTCTATTTAGTTGCTGGTTATTCTTCCCAGTCTTTATTGGTATTAAACAGAAAAATACGGGCCTTGTTTGTTGGTCTCTTGCTATTGCTGTTTCATGCTTGGTAGAAGTTACCTTAGCATACCAATATGGTGTTTGGTTACACGCATGGGGCATAGGCCTCTTATGGCAATACCAGCAAAGTCAACATAAAGCATCTACTTGATGATCCGATAATTTCTAAAGTCAAACGGGCGTATACCGGTTGCCTTTTCAAAGTAATACAGTAGTCTATCTTTGAGAGAAAATTTCTTTTTTGAGATATCTAATTCAAGTTTCCAGTTTTGTTTTTGGATCCTTTCATGCATCACCATTGGATGCGTACCTGTAAATTTCTCCAATGAATCAAAATCATCATAGTTAAAGAAGTCTGGCATCTGAGCTAGCAGTTCATCCAAATTTTCCTGATCAAGCCAGAATTTGCTTACGTTCTTTTGTTTTTTCTTCATCGACTCCGGACTCTTCACCCATCCATAATGATACACGTAAGCATCCACGGGCTTCACCCATAGCTTTCTTTCTCCTACTCTAAAACCTTGCGCATCTTTATAAGAGCTGATCTTTTTATCGTTGCGAATGATCCTTACTTCATGATCATACCATTTACGGCTATCTCCTACATAATCATAAGTACCATAAAAATGGAGATATTTAAATACCAAACCCTCTACACGTTGATCGTCTTTGTATTGTAAACAAGTTTTGCGTATAGTATCATGGTATTGCTCATGCACTGCTTCATCACCCTGAATATAAAAAGCCCAATCACTTTCGGGGTCAATCAACTGAAAAGCCTTATTGGTTTCAACAGCTAAAACGGTACCACCTGTGCGTAAATTTTTATCCCAAACAGAATGATGGATCTTGATCTTCGGGTCGTTGATCGATTGCATCAAAGCGATCGTTTCATCTTCACTATCACCTACCAATACAATCATTTCATCTACTACCGGCAAGATAGATTTGATCGCTTCTACGATCGGATAATCATTTAACACGGCATTCTTGATAATGGTAAACCCTGATATCTTCATACTACAAAGTAAACATGAAATAAGGGATAGAAGAAAACAAAACACAAGTGTTCAAGAAAACATGGATATTATCCTTAGACGCTATTTGTCGGGTTACGGCTATTTCCCTTATTTCGTAGTGTATTGAAAGACTATGACCAATTTTATTCCGATTTTTCCTTTAGGTATAGTGGTTTTCCCGGGAGAGCAATTGAATCTGCACATTTTTGAGCCTCGTTATAGACAATTGATCCAAGATTGTTTCGGTGAAAATCGATCCTTTGGTATCCCCATTGTATTGAAAAATAATGTTTCTGAAATGGGAACACTGGTAACCATTACAGAAATTGTTCAGGTACATGAAGATGGTAAAATGGATATCCGTACACGTGGTGAAAAAGTATTTCGCATGCTGGAACTCGTAAAAACCATTCCTGAAAAGTTGTACAGTGGTGCTATTGTTCATTATCCCGATAATGATGAAAGACAAAACAGTAAGCTCGCGTTACAGGTAATAGCTGCTATCAGAGAATTGCATAAGCTGATTCAGGTAAGCAAAGACTTTAAAAAACCGGATGCAGAACTTTGCAGTTATGACCTAGCACATCATGCGGGGCTTTCACTCGAAGAGGAATATGAGTTTCTGGGTCTGTTATATGAGTCTCAACGATTGGAATACCTAAAACAACACTTATCAAAAGTATTACCTGTAGTTGCAGGAATGGAATCTTTGAAAGAGCGCATACAACTCAATGGGCATTTTAGGGAGCTGAAAGGCTTTAACTTTGACCTATAAACCGATCTATGTATACCAGCTTATGTTTTGATTTTGGCAATACCCGACTCAAATGCGCAGTATTTGCAGATAAAGAACTGAAAGAAGTACTTGTATTGGAAAATGATGAGCCCGCTACAGTTGCTGCCATACTGGATCAGTATCAACCACAAAAAACCATTCTCTCTTCGGTGATCAAACATCATCCGGATTTAGAATCATTACTAGCTGAGAGAACTCACTTTCATAAATTGGGACATACGAGCAAACTGCCTTTCACCACACCGGTAGGGAAACCGGAAACGATCGGCGCCGACAGATTGGCTATTTGTGCTGCAGCTGTGGATCTTTTTCCAAATCAACATAATCTCGCCATAGGGTTGGGCACTTGTATTACTTACAATTACATCAATAAATCTCACGAATTTTTAGGCGGAAGCATTTCCCCGGGTATGACCATGCGTTTTAGGGCCATGCATGAGCAAACGGCATTATTACCCATGGTTGAGCCCGATCATCACTTCCCTTTGATCGGTTTTGATACCAAAACCAACCTTCAGAGTGGTGTTATCATGGGAATGGCTAAAGAAATTGATGGTATTATTGACGCTTATGCATTGAAATTCAACAACTTTAACGTGCTATTAACCGGGGGGGATATGGCTTTTTTTGTACCACATCTAAAAAACAGGATATTTGCCGACCCTTATCTAATTTTTAAAGGCCTGTATGCGATTTGTGAGCACAACACTACTCAGATTTAGTCTGACCCTTTTTATTACCGGATTTACCCTGCTTTCCACAAGCGCTCAGGAGAATTCTCCTTTTAGTCGCTATGGCTTAGGAGAGATTTTCAATAGTTCACATGCCATAAGCCGTGCTATGGGTGGTATCGGTGCCGCTTACTCGGATGGTATCAACAATAATGTTGGTCAGGCTGTCAACTTTATGAACCCGGCAACTTATTCGAACTATTTCATGGTTTCTTATGATCTTGGATTAACGATCGATACCAGAAATCTGAGAAGCGAAAATCCAACAGGAAAATTCAGATCTAACTATTTCTATCCATCGTATGTTGCTGTCGGAATGCCGCTGAAAAGAACAAAGGGATTGGGGATGGCATTTGGTATTAGACCCATCTCAAGAATCAACTACTCAGTCGTAAGCAGAGAAAGAGTAGCAGGTGATAGTCTGGCTACCATTTATGAAGGATCAGGTGGATTGAATCAGGCTTTTGTAGGCATCGGAAAAAAATGGAAGAACTTAAGTATAGGTTTCAATACCGGTTTCAATTTTGGAAGAAGAGAGATCGCTACTAAAAAGATCTTTGTAAATGACACTACATTATACTTTCAATCTAACTCTTCTACCATTACTACTTTCAACAAACTATTCCTGCATACCGGTATTCAATATGAGATCCCTTTGCGCAAAAGAACCAATGCGCAAACCGGTGTTACCAGTAATTATTATCTGAGACTTGGCGCTACTTATACTTTAGACCAAACACTAACAGCATCACAAGATCAAAAGAGAGAAACTTACACCGAAACGCAAGCAGGTGATATCACCATTGACAGTGTTTCAGTAGCTACTAACATTAAAGGAACTATCGTAATACCTTCGACTTATGCAGGCGGTATTACCTTCCATAAAACATCCAGCAATAACCGTGGTACTTTTGAAATGTGGTCTATTGGTGCCGAATATACAGCTACACAATGGAGCAAATATCGTTTCTACAATCAACCGGATCGATTGGTGAACAGCTGGCAATTTAGATTGGGTGCGCAACTTTGTCCTGATCCATTGACCGGAAGAAATTACTGGAGCAATGTGAATTACCGTATAGGTGCATTCATCGGCGATGAATATATCAATCCGGATGGTAATGGTATCAGAACTTCAGGATTTTCTTTGGGTGCCGGTTTCCCAATCAAAAAATGGAATAATTATGATCGCCAGTTCACGATCTTGAATACTGCTCTTCAATTTGGCAAACGTGGCACGAGTGTCAACAATATCACAGAAAGTTATGTCCAGTTTACATTGGGCATGAGTTTGACTGATATCTGGTTCCAGAAACGCAGGTATGATTAAATCGACTTCACATATCATTTCCATATTCACAGCCTGCTTGATGGGCTGTGTTTTTTTGTGGGCATGTGAGAATAATGTAGATGATGTGAAAGCCTTAGGTAAGAAGTTACCGGGCATTGAAGAAGGTAAAGACATTGAAAGCTTTTTGAGTCAGAATGGAAGGATCGGTGCTAAACTAACAGCCCCTACACTTTTACGTTATCAAGGAGATTCTGCTCGAAAGACTGAATTCCCGAACTCTCTGTTTGTTGAATTCTATGATGACAGTATGAAAGTAGAAAGCAAACTCTCGGCGAAGTATGGCAGATATCTGCAAAATGAAAATAAAGTCTACCTCAGAGATCAAGTGGTGATCTATAACATCAAAGGAGATACTTTGTATTGTGATGAATTGTATTGGGACCAAAACCTGGCTCAGTTCTATACCACCACACCGGTTACATTGATCCAAAATTATCCCTATAAACAAAAAGGGCGCTATGCCAATGGATTTCGGTCTAATCAGGATCTCACGGATATCACTTTCTTCAAAATTGAACCGGGAAGTTTTGCGATCGTTCCCGACAGCACTTTCAATCAGTAGTATTTCAATTACATCTTTCTTTGATCGGATGTACTTTTCTAGTACATAAGTGTATCTTTTCCGGCTATCAATCAAAATAATTAATAAATTCATAGCTCGATTGCTTATCCAACCAACAACTGATTTTTTTATGAAAAAAAATTCCAAAAAGAAACAACAGGACATCACGTCTCAGGATGACTCGAGAAGAAAATTTCTCAAAAACGGTCTCACTGCATTGGCAGGATTTTATATCGTGCCTCGTAATGTACTAGGACGTGGTTTTGTAGCTCCTAGTGATAAACTACAAATAGCCGGTATTGGTGCAGGAGGAAAAGGTGAAAGCGATATCTATAGTTTCTTTATGAGCGGGAAAGCTGATATTGCTTTTCTCTGCGATGTAGACAGCAGACAAACCGCCAAGAGTCGTGAACGTTATCCCAAAGCCAAAGTATATGAAGATTACCGTGAGATGTTGGATAAGGAACATAAAAATATAGATGCGGTATCCGTTTCTACTCCTGATCATATGCATGCCGTACAAGCCATGGCTGCTATGCAGTTAGGCAAACATGTATATGTTCAAAAGCCTTTAACCCATGATATCTATGAAGCCCGCATGCTTACAGAAGCAGCGCATCGTTATAAAGTGGTAACCCAAATGGGTAACCAAGGTGCTTCAGGTGATGGGGTGAGACAACTCATTGACTGGTACAATGCAGGATTGATCGGCGATGTTCATACTGTGTATTGTTATACTGACAGACCAGTGTGGCCTCAAGGTATTCAATGGTCTAAAAACACTTTACCGGTTCCCAAAGAATTGAATTGGGATCTTTGGTTGGGAACTGCTCCTTATAAAGATTATGTAGACAATCTCGTTCCATTCAATTGGCGTGGTTGGTGGGATTATGGAACAGGAGCATTAGGTGATATGGCTTGTCATATCATGGCTCCGGCTTTTGCTGTACTCGGACTAGGTTATCCTGAATCTGCAGAGTGCAGTGTAGCCAAACGTTATGAAAGAAACTGGAATGCAGTATATGCACCTGAATGCGGTCCTCTTGCATCTCATATCATCTTAAAATTCAAAGGACAGAACGGAAAACCTGATCTGACCATGCATTGGATGGATGGTGGCATTCAACCTGAACGTCCGGCAGAATTAGGACCGAATGAAATGATGGGTGATGGTGGTAATGGAACCATCTTTATTGGTACCAAAGGAAAGATGATGTGCGGCACTTACGGTGCTATTCCTAATTTGCTTCCTACCAGCTTAACCAAGACAACACAAGTACCTCAAACCATTGCAAGAGTTCCTAAGGGAGATAATGGACACTATGCTGCATGGGTAGAAGCAGCCATTGAAGGATATGGATCTGCAGCTGCCAAAAACCTCAGCTCTAACTTCGATGTTGCAGGACCACTTACAGAAAGTGTACTCATGGGTAACTTAGCTATTCGTAGTTATGACCTTCAGAAGAAAATGGAAAATGGACGTATTACATACCCGGGTCGTAACATCAGATTATTATGGGATGGCCCGAACATGAAGATCACGAACTTCGACGAAGCCAATCAGTTTGTGAAGAGACAGTATAGAGAAGGGTGGAGTTTAGGGGTGTAGGAACAGAGCAATGAGAAATAAAAAATAAGGAATAAGAAAGTAGTAGAGCTTTTTCTTTACTTTCTTATTCCTTATTTTTTATTTCTTGTTTCTTAGATTTCAAACTTGCTCATATACCCTGCATTTGCCTTTGCACTCTCCATTGGATTAGTGCCGGTGAATGCTTCTTGTTCTACAATGAATGTTTTCATCCCGTATTTAGACCCTTCACTTAAGATCGATTTGAAATCAATGGTGCCTTTTCCGATCTGACAAGATTCATTTCCTTTAGCAGTTTTGGTCAGATCTTTTACATGACATAAACGGAAACGATGAGGATATTTTTTGAACCATGCTTTAGGGTCTTCGCCTGCTGCTACCACCCAATAAATATCCATTTCAAAATCTACCAGATCCTTATCTGTTCCTTCCATCATCACCACTTGGGGAATTTGTCCATCTAGTACTTTGAAAGAATAATCGTGATTATGATAAGCGAAACGGATACCGTTTTTCTTAGCGATCTCACCACATTTATTGAACTCATCATTGAAACGCTTGAAGTCATCAATTGATTTCTGAGGTCCTTTCCATGGGCAGATCAAATATGACATTCCGATCTCAGCAGCTTCAGCAGCTTTTCTTTCAAAGTCTACCGTGTTATTGCAATGCGAGGAAACGATCTTCATACCCAGATCGTCCATATACTTCTTGAATTCAGTATTCTTCATCCCCCAAAAAAATCCTTTCGGTCCCTCAAAGCTTTCGATCTGTTTGTAGCCATAAGAGGAAAGTTTGGCAAGTGTATCTTTTGCGTCCGCAAACAAAGCTTCTTTCACAGTCCACAACTGAATTCCAAAAGAGCCGATAGGCTTATAAGGAGCCAGTGAACTCAAAAAAGAAGATGATTTACCCGCAAATGGTAATGAAGCTGCCAGCGCCGCAAACCCAGTATTACGAAGAAATTCTCTACGATTGGTTGACATGATGATGATGATTTAAGGTGATGAAAAAAAGTGAAAGGTGAAAAGAAAAACTCCATTCACATTTCACCTTTCACTTTTCACTACATTTATGTTGCCCAAGCTTTATCTCCTTTGTTATAAGGAATACAGCCTTCATATTTTCCGGGTACCGCTACATAACGTAATGCTTTGGTAGCGCCCACTTCAGAAGTGAAGAAGCCTAATAGTGTCAGCTCTTTCATCATTCTGAAATAATGATTGGGATCTTCCGGTTTTTTACTCTGCTGATATTCTTTCGCTTCTTTATCCAACGCTACTAATAATTCATGACGCTGTTCAGCTGTGCTTTCTATGAATGATTTGCCATTCTTTTTCTGGCTGGCATCATTGAGTTTCTGAATGCCTTCTTTAAAGATGGTCTGATCTTTGGCTTCATAACAATCTGCTACATATACCGACATGAACTCTCCTACTTTGGCTTCTTTAGCACCGGGAGTACTGGTAGCCGGTAAAATAGTTTCTCCAACTTCATTGAGGAAACTGATATCGTCTGGTGAAAAGCTGATACCACTTTCGCTTCCACTGGATTTACAACCCATCAGGAAAGCGCTTGAACCAATGATGGTTCCTCCAAGCAGCAAGGCTACACTGGAAAGGGCTTCTCTTCTATTCATGGTGATGATTTTAATATTTTGTGAATAGTGAATTGTGAATGGTGAATACATTTGACAATCCACCATTCACAATTCACAAACACCATTATAAATTTTGTTTCTTTAATTCAGACACTGCATAATCAGCAGCTCTTGCTGTAAATGCCATGTATGTCAATGATGGGTTTACACAAGCTGATGAAGTCATGAATGCACCATCTGTTACAAATACATTGGGTGCATCCCACACTTGGTTGTATTTGTTCAGTACAGATGTTTTTGGATCATGACCCATACGAGCTGTTCCCATTTCATGGATACCGCGACCCAATACACCATTGCCTTCATACCCTCTCACATCTTTAACACCGGCATTGGTTAACATTTCTACGGCATCGGCTTCCATGTCTTTTCTCATTTTGAGTTCATTTTCTTTCAACTCACAATCAAAAGAAAGAACCGGAAGTCCCCATTTATCTTTTACATTCTTATCCAGTGTGATCTTATTGCTATGATCAGGCAATACTTCACCAAAGCCCATCATGCCAAATGACCAGCCTCCGGGTTCGGTCAGTGCATCTTTAAAATCTGCACCAATACTTAATTCAGCTACATCACGTCCCCATCC
>JBDKEH010000015.1:0-18608 GCA_039795345.1 Bacteroidota bacterium | reverse complement strand
ACGCCTTCAGGATCAGCATACCAGCCCTCGATGACAGGGTTACCGGGTGCTTTCTGTTGTGCCGTGAGTGTGGTTGCTAAGAACAGATAGAGTAGGGAGTAGCAAATGAGTTTTTTCATGGTTGTGTTGCTGGTCAACAAATATAAGGATGGGAGATGTTGGATCGCAGATGTCAGATATCAGATGTCTGATAGTTGGATTTTGTTAGAGGATCTGCGGAGAATTTAACTTGAATGGGATACTGATTTTCATAATTGTCAGGATTAATTCTGACAATCCGCTTTCCATTCTTCGCTTTGATCAAAAGCGTATCAAGATTACAACAAAATGCTACGACTTCGGTTTCCCGGGAGTAAAGCTTCCGGTAGGTGCGGTGTACCAGGGTCTGATATCAGCTACCAGTCTTCCTGCAGCGATGGCGGGATCTGTTTTGAGTAAGGCTTCTACTTCTTCTTTGGTAGCACAATCAAAAATGAAAATGCCCTGCCAATCTTTTCCATCACCAAATGGACCGGCTACTTTTAGTTTGCCATCGTAGTACATTTTATCCATATTGTCCAGATGTCCCTTCTGGATCTTAGCAGCCGTAACAGAATCCTGATTGCGTACGGGACCTTTCAACAACATCACAAACCAATATTTTCTGATCTGCTCTTCGGGTTTGGGATTGTTTTGTGCATAGAGAATGCAACAACTAAAAGAAAATACAATGAGTAAGCATACCTTTTTCATAAACAGATATTTCTATTGTAAGATAGGAAATCTGTTGGGAGATTTTTTTGTGAATTGTGAATGGTGAATGGTGAATGGTGAATTGTCAATAATGAATACTTTAAATTCATTCACAATTGACAATTCACCATTCACACCACTCACATCAACCTCACAGAACCAAAGCTGCTTTTGATGTTGATGTTCATGTCGCTTCCATTTCCGATTTTGCCTATGTAATGACGATTGGGGCGGAAGCTGACCCTTTGTCCGGGGGATGTTGGTTTCTCTTCTTCTAAAACAATATCACCTTTGCCGGTAGCGGTTGCATTACTGGTGGCAATATCATAACTGATACCATTGCCTTTGGGTAATAAGAGGTACAAACTGGTGTGACTGTTTTTCAGATCAATATTTTTGACCTTGCTGTTGATCGGCAAATCAATGCTGTTGCAAAAATTGATGGTGCCTTTCAGATCACCGGTCACTTCTTCAATATCAATACGGGTATGACTAAAGTTCACTTCTGCATTTCCCAACTTCGCAATTTTGGCTTTCCCGAAGTTTACTTTTAATGATTTGAGGTTGGATAGATGTCCGGCCGTCAATGTGCCATGACTACTCGTAATGGTTGCCTCACCACTGTAATCACCAATTTCCATCGGACCAAAACTGTTGGTTGCATTCAGTTTGGCTTTGGCAGGAACATACACGGTATAATCGATGTTCATTTTGCTGCTTTGGTTACTGCTCCATCCTTTTTTCTCATCACCGATCTGGGTTCTGAAACTGATCTCATCGGCTGTTTTTTCATCTTTCACCTGAATGGCATCCAGTAAATGGGTGGCAAAATCGTCTTCCTGGGTAGAGACAACGATTTTCACATCCACTTTGATTTCATTTTTATCCCAGGTCTTGATCTCCATTTTCCCGAATTGATTTTTCAGGGAAAGGGTTTCATTACCAACAGGGTAGGACTTGCTGTAATCCTTTTGCTTGGTCACTGCCCATTTATAGTTATCCTGAGCTTGTATGTTGTTGTTGTTGATCAAGACCATGCAAATGAACATGCATAGTGTTGAACGTAATAAAGTTTTTGTGTGTTTCATACTGCGGGTTGTTTTACAGGAATAAGAGAGGCGGGTGACAAAAAGGTTGGAAAATAGAGGGTTCATGGAATGTTAAAAACTTGAAAACAAATAAAAATGCCACAAAACAAGGCTTACAAGGCACATCCATGTAAATTTGCCGCGTTAACAGGCGACCGACCTTAAGAACGAAATAAAACCTAACATCTCATGGCTGCCAGAACCGATCTATTCCAATCGCCCGATTATTATCAGTTGGATGAGTTATTATCAGAAGAACATAAACTCATTCGCGAATCCGTGCGGAACTATGTCAAGAAAGAAATTTCTCCGATCATTGAAGACTATGCACAACGTGCTGAATTCCCCGAACATATCGTGAAGCAATTGGGAGATCTGGGTTGCTTTGGTCCAACCGTACCTGCTGAATATGGTGGGGGTGGATTGGATTATATCAGTTATGGTTTGATGATGCAAGAATTGGAGCGTGGTGATAGTGGTGTTCGTAGTACTGCCAGTGTACAGGGTAGCTTGGTGATGTTCCCCATTTATGCCTATGGTAATGAAGCGCAGCGTCATAAATATTTACCCAAGTTGGCGAGTGGTGAATGGTTAGGATGTTTTGGTTTGACAGAGCCTGATCATGGTAGTAATCCGGCGGGTATGTTGACCAATATCAAAGATGCCGGTGATCATGTAATTTTGAATGGTGCCAAAATGTGGATCAGTAATGCGCCATTTGCACAAGTGGCCGTTGTATGGGCAAGAAATGAAGAAGGAGATATTCAAGGTGTGATCGTTGAAAGAGGCATGGAAGGATTCAGCACACCGACTACACATGGTAAATGGAGCTTACGTGCATCAGCTACCGGTGAGTTGGTATTTGATAATGTGAAAGTGCCGAAAGAAAATATCCTTCCCAATGTAAAAGGATTGAAAGGTCCATTGGGCTGTTTAACCAAAGCGCGTTATGGTATTGCATGGGGTGCATTGGGAGCAGCGATGGATTGTTATGATACAGCATTGCGTTATAGTAAAGAGAGAGTACAGTTCGATCGTCCGATCGGAGGTTTTCAATTGCAACAAAAAAAGCTGGCTGAGATGATCACCGAGATCACCAAAGCACAGTTGATGGTATGGCGATTGGGTGTATTGATGAATGAAGGGAAAGCCACTCCACAGCAAGTGAGTATGGCGAAAAGAAACAGTTGTGAGATCGCTACCAATATTGCAAGAGATGCACGTCAGATGCTGGGCGGTATGGGTATCACCGGCGAATACAGTATTATGCGCCATATGATGAACCTTGAAAGTGTCATCACCTACGAAGGCACCCACGATATCCATTTACTCATTACAGGAATGGATGTTACGGGGATGAATGCATTTAAATAGTGTGTGTGAATGGTGAATTGTGAATGGTGAATATAGAAAACCTTATTTAGAACTAAAATTTTGCTATTGACCATTCACAATTCACCATTCACTATTGACCATTCACAATTCACAATTCACCATGAAAATATTTCTCATAGGCATGATGGGCTCCGGGAAATCTTACTGGAGTAGGCTGCTGGCTAAGAAATTGAAGACCGGTGGATTTGATCTCGATTTTCTGATTGAATCGCATGAAGAGAAAACGATCAGTGAAATTTTTGAGGAAGAAGGAGAAGACTACTTTAGAAAATCAGAAGCCAAGATTCTTCGTTGGTTTGGGGAGAAAAAATCTTTTGTATTGGCAACCGGTGGAGGAACACCTTGTTTTTCTGACAATATGGAATGGATGAACAAACAAGGTGTCACTATCTGGATCGATGAACCCATAGAAGTATTGGCAGAAAGATTAAAGCCTGAAAAAGCGCATCGTCCATTGATCCGCGATCTTTCGGATTCAGCGCTGATCGAATTTTTGTACAACAAATCAAAAGAAAGAGAGCCCTTTTATTCGCAGGCAAAACATCATTTGTCGGGTAGTGCCATTACAGATGCCGGTTTTAAAAAAATCATTCAACAATATGCATAAAGGATATTTGGTCATCGCTTCTTTTTTAGGAGCACTTTCAGTGGTATTAGGAGCTTTTGGTGCTCATGGATTAAAAAAGATCGTTTCTGCTGAAGCCCTCGTTACCTATGAAACGGCAGTACGTTATCAATTTTATCATGTATTTGCGCTCGCATTGACCGGACTGGTATTTGCTTCCGGACAACCATCGCTGATGAAAGCTGCCGGTATCTTATTCATGGCAGGCATGTTCTTGTTCAGTGGATCATTGTATTTGCTGACATATAAGTCGGCCGCTCAGCTGCAAGGACTTTCATGGGTAGGTCCGATTACACCCTTAGGTGGTACACTGTTGGTAGCAGGCTGGATTTGTCTGGCATTGGGTATCAGCAGAGGCGCTTGATGAAAAGTGGAAAACTCTGTACGCTATCATCAGTTTTGCACATAGGTGGGTTGTAAGATGGAGCAGGCATTGCCTTAGCTTATATTTGTTTTCATGGCAAACCGCTTGAAGAAAAAAACACCACCACCTCCCAATCCGGAAGAACTAACGCCCGATAAAGAGCCGGATGTTACCGTTACCGAAGTGGTGAAAGATGAACGTACTACCAAAATCATTGGAGCTTCCAGTTTATTATTTACCATCTTCTTGTTTGTTGCCTTTACCTCTTATTTATTCACCTGGCAAGAAGACCAGGATAAAGTACACCAATTCGGTATCCGCATTTTTGCTACCGACGATGTGAAAGTCAATAACCTATTGGGTGTATTGGGTGCTTATGTTGCGCATAGCTTATTCTACAAAGGGTTTGGTCTAGCATCGTATCTATTCTGTACGTTCTTTTTTGTACTGGGTGTGAATTTGTTGTTTGGGAAAAAGTTATTCAGTCTGGTTCGTAATATCCGTTATGTAATTGTGGGTTTGGTAGTATTGAGTATGGCATTTGCTTTTGTATCACGTGCCAGTGCTTTTTCTTGGGGTGGAGGAGTAGGTGAATTGTTGAATGCTTGGTTTGTAAAATGGATCGGTAATGTAGGGACAGGAGCGTTATTGGCATTATCGGTATTCAGCTATGTGATCTGGCGTTTCAATCCCACTTTCAAATGGCCTGAATGGAATTTCTCATCGCCCTCAGTCAATAAAGCACATGATGATGACTTTAAATTATCGATCGATGACGAAGTGGCCGTGAAGCAGGAATGGGATGAGAATGGTGCGGTTGCTGCCGAAGCAGAAGCCGAAGAAGATGGATTGCCTGCTAGTCAGAATAAATTAAAATCAGATGGCAGTGGAGTTGTGGTGATCATGCCTAAAGATGAGGAAGAAGAGGCTGACCCCATGAATGAATTTGATGTTGTAGAAAAAGAAGACGAAGAAGAAGAGATCGAAGAAGAAATAGAAGAGGAGGAAGATGAAGACGCTGTGATTGAAATGGAAGAAGAGGAGATTTCCAAACCGGAACCGTTGATCAATGTCATACCTCCTAAAAAAGCACCTGTAGATACAGATGGTCTTGAATTGGAGATCAAAGAAACACCCGAGGAAGAAGAAGAACTGGAAGTAGCTCCGGTAGCTACACCCGGTAAGTTGAATACCAAGTACGATGCTACACTGGATCTAAAAGATTACAAATACCCCGGATTGGATTTATTGGAAACACATGGTAGCGAGAAGATCGTGCATGACCCGACAGAACTGGAGACCAATAAAAACCAGATCATTGCTACACTCAAGAATTATGATATCGCCATTCAACGCATTGCGGCAACGGTGGGTCCAACAGTAACATTGTATGAGATCGTTCCGGCTCCGGGTGTGCGTATCAGTAGAATTAAAAACCTGGAAGATGATATTGCATTGAGTCTTGCAGCCCTTGGTATCCGTATCATTGCGCCGATACCCGGTAAAGGTACCATTGGTATTGAAGTGCCGAATGTGCGTAAGACCGTGGTGAGTATGAAAACTCTGTTGGCGAGTGATAAATTTCAGAACAGTGCATTTTCATTGCCCATTGCGATCGGTAAAAAGATCGATAACGAGAATTTCATCGTTGATCTGGCCAGCATGCCTCACTTGTTGATGGCGGGTGCTACCGGGCAAGGTAAGTCGGTGGGGTTAAATGCCATATTGGTTTCCCTATTGTATAAAAAACATCCTTCACAACTCAAGTTTGTTCTTGTAGATCCCAAGAAGGTGGAATTGAGTTTGTACCGTGTGATTGAAAAACATTTTCTCGCAAAACTTCCCGGAGAAGAGGAATCGATCATTACCGATACCAAAAAAGTAGTACACACTTTGAATGCATTGTGTATTGAAATGGATAATCGTTATGATCTATTGAAAGAAGCGGGTTGTAGAAATATTCGTGAATACAATGAGAAATTCACTGCAAGAAAACTGAATCCTGAAAAAGGACATCAATACTTACCATTCATTGTATTGGTGGTAGATGAGTTTGCGGATTTGATCATGACAGCAGGTAAGGAAGTGGAAATGCCGATTGCCCGACTGGCACAATTGGCGCGAGCTATCGGTATTCATTTGATCATTGCTACGCAACGTCCATCTGTTAATATCATCACCGGTACCATCAAAGCGAATTTCCCGGCACGTATTGCGTTCAAAGTATCGAGCAAGATCGATAGTAGAACCATTCTAGATGCAGGAGGGGCTGAACAATTGATCGGTAAGGGTGATATGCTTGTAAGTTACAATGGTGAGATCACTCGTTTGCAGTGTGCTTTTGTTGATACGCCTGAAGTAGAAAATGTATGTGAATTCATTGGTGATCAAAGAGGGTATCCTCAAGCCTTCTTATTACCGGAATATGTGGATGAAAAAGAAATGGAAGGAAAAGATTTTGATGCCAGTGAACGTGATCCATTATTTGAAGATGCTGCCAGATTGATCGTACAAAGTCAGATGGGCTCCACGTCTTTAATACAACGTAGAATGAAACTGGGTTATAATCGCGCCGGACGTTTGATGGATCAATTGGAAGCAGCCGGCGTGGTAGGTCCTAATCAGGGGAGTAAGGCCCGAGAGGTTTTATTTAAGACCGATATGGAACTACAGGAATTCCTTGATTCTATGTCATAATTCTGACATTTCACCGATTTATAACAGCATCTTAACCTGTGGGTATAAACTAATTGGCATGCTTTCTGTCATACAAAGTAGTAAAACTTATATTTGCGCCTTTAATTGAAAATGATGAAGAAATTATACTCGATTGGACTTGTTTTTCTTGTGATGTTGATGCAAGTAAATGCCCAGAATGATCCCAATGCAAAAAAGATACTGGATGCTGTTAGTAATACTGTAAAAGCGTATAAAACCATTTCTGCAGGATTCACGATCACTTCACTGACCAGCAAGGGAAAAAGTAATGGAACTAAAAAAGGAACCATTGTTACCAAAGGACAAAAATATGTGTTGAAAGAAGGGAAGAATGAGATCCTTTGTGATGGAGTGAAAACCTATAACTATGATGGAGCTAAAACCATCACTGTTTCCAGTTTGGATGAAAGCGGACAGACCCTAAGTCCACAAAAAATATTATCCGGAGCTTACGATAAAGATTTTTCTTTCAAGCTGATTGGTACCAAAGGTAATTTCCATGAGATCGAACTGAAGCCTTTGGATAACCGTAAGAATTTTTCTAAAGTGAACATCTTTGTTGATAAGACCAAGAATATGATTGCACGTGCTGTTATTTTGGATAAAGGTAACAATACGGTTCAGGTAAGTTTTACCAACATTGTTCCGAATAAAGCAGTGGCTGATAATGTGTTTGTATTCAGTGCAGCAAAGTATCCGAAAGATGTTGAAATATTAGATTAACCCTTACGTGGTGATTGAGATAAGCCACAGATTCAAAGATTATTTTAAACTAATCTGTGAATCTGTGGCTTATTTTTTAACTATTTCGATCAAATAACCACGTAAGAGTTTTGTATTTTCAAAACATGAAGCAACTCATTTTATTATTCGCTATTCTTTTTACTGTGCAGTCGAAAGCGCAGTTCACCGTTCGTTTGATTGTGAATTCAGTAGCTACCAAAGAGAATGATGATATCTATGTTGCCGGTAATTTCAATAATTGGAATCCTAAAGATGAAAACTATAAACTCAAACCCTTTGGTGGCACAAGAAAGAGTATTGTATTGCGTAACATGGCGCAAGGTGTCTATGCTTTTAAGTTTACACGTGGCGGATTTGATAAAGTAGAAACAACATCCGATGGAAGAGATATTGCAGATCGTGTACTAGAAGTCAATGATGATGTAACGCAAGAGTTGGTGATCCCGGGATGGAAAGACAGCTATCCTGATGTTCCGAAAAGATATACTGCCAGTCCGCAAGTACGAATCATTGATACAGCCTTCAAAATCCCTCAGTTGAATCGAAGCAGAAGAGTATGGGTCTATCTGCCTAAAGGATATGCCAACTCAACCAAGACTTATCCTGTACTGTATATGCAGGACGGACAAAATCTTTTCAATGATCAAACGGCTTTTATGGGAGAGTGGGGTGTGGATGAATGTTTGGATACTTTGCAACAACAGTTGAAAAAAGAAATGATCATAGTGGGAATTGATAATGGTGGTGAAAAAAGAATGACAGAATACAATCCATTCGATCATCCGCAATATGGTAATGGGGAAGGTAAAGCCTATGTTGATTTCCTGGCTCAAACTTTGAAACCTTATATCGATTCAAAATACAGAACACTCAAGTCTGCTCCTAATAATTATGTGGCAGGTAGTAGTATGGGTGGATTGATCAGTCTGTATGCGGTATTACAGTATCCGGATGTATTTGGTGGTGCGGGTGTTTTTTCGCCTTCTTTATGGATCTCGAAAGACATTTATTCGCTTGCAGAAAATTTCAACACTACGGGTATGCCTGCATTTTATTTTTATACAGGTAGTAAGGAGGGAAGTACATCAGTGACCGATCTTCAAAAGATGAGTGATATCCTTCAGAAAAAACAACGTTATATCATCAGAACTATTATCAATCCTGTTGGACAACACAATGAAACCTATTGGCGACAAGAGTTTCGTGATTTCTATACATGGCTTGCCAATGGTGTGATCAAGTAATGGAATATGGATCATTCAATTACTCAGATCAAATAAGTCGTTCCTTCAATCGCCAATTGTGTGTCGGGAAAAACAGATTGAGCTTCGGTAAGGAAATCATCCAAAACTTCATATTTGCTACTGAAATGTCCGATCAATAGTTTTTGCGCTCCTGCTTGTTGCGCAATAGCTGCAGCTTGAATGGTGGTGGAATGATAACGTGCAGCCGCTCTTTCTTCCAAGTCTTTCAGATAGGTTGCTTCATGGTATAAAACGGTGACGCCTTTTGTTTTTTCTGCGATGGATGGATCATAGATCGTGTCTGCGCAAAATGCATAACTTCTACCGGGTGTATTAGGAAAAGTGACCCATTCATTTTGGATGATCTTGCCGTCTCTCGTTTCATAATCATCTCCATTCTTCAAACGTTCATAATACACGGAAGGGATCTCATACGACAAAGCAGCTTCTTTATTGATCTTTCTGGGTTTCTTTTTTTCACGGATCACAAAACCGAAGCAGGGAATACGGTGTTGGGTTTTAAAACATTCCACGGAAAATTTCGGATGATCCAATATCAATCCCTCTGTTTCCAGGCCATAAAAATGTAGTGGATAGGGAAGGGTGGTGGCAGCCACATCCAACTGTAGTTGAATGATCTCTTTGAGTTGGGGTGGACCGTATAGGTGAAGGTCTTGTTCACGTCCTAACAATCCCATGCTGGTGAGTAGGCCGATTAGTCCAAAATAATGATCCCCATGCAGGTGAGAGATAAAGATATGGTTGATCCGGCCGCGTCTGACTTTGTATTTGGCCAATTGCATTTGGGTACCTTCACCGCAATCGATCAGAAATAGCTGTTCATTCAGGGTAATAGCCTGAGCTGTAGGATGCCTGTCATAAGCCGGCAGGGCAGAATTATTACCAAGAATCGTGACTCCAAACATGCAAATAGGTTTGCTGGTACAACAAAATAAAAGGTATTCTGTTGTAAATCAATAATTTAGTTACAATTTTCCCTTGATGAGGGTGTTGGCAAACAACTTTTTTCAGCGGTCGGACAGCTACGGGAGGATACTGTATGCGCCGGAAGACAAATCGGGTTAAAAATCCGGATTAAAATTATCGAAATTCCATGATATTGCCTACCTTTGCAGCCGATAAAAATAAAGAGGAAAACATTCCGGAGTCTATTAAACATTTTCAGATGTCTCATTTAACAACAGAAAAAAAAGCCAGCATTTTTGCTGAATTCGGTGGTAAAGCCACTAACACGGGTTCTATTGAAGGTCAGGTTGCTATGCTGACTGAGCGTATTGCCCATATTTCTAAGCACTTGCAAGCCAACAAAAAAGATTATTCCACTCACCGTGGTTTGATGCAGATGGTAGGTCAGCGTAAGCGTTTGTTGACTTACATGCAGAAGACAAACCTGCAGGGCTATCGTGCACTCATCGAGAAACTGGGTCTGAGAAAATAATTTTTCAGTCTATGATACATGCTATTCCCAACTGATATTTTTTAGCGGTTGGGAATAGTTATTTGTGTCTATACCTATTTTTCGATCAAATCCCTTTTAACCAAGATCCTTTCAGCACGATTTCCCGCCTTGTGACTGATTGAGGTCTTAACAAATTCAGTTTATGTTATCACAACCATTAAGTGTAAGTTTCGATATCGGTGGAAATCGTATCGTTACCATAGAAACCGGTAAGTTAGCCCGTCAGGCTGATGGAGCCGTAACAGTACGTCAGGGTAACTGCGTGTTACTTGCAACTGTTGTTGCCAATAAAGAACCTAAGGAAGGACAAGATTTCTTCCCATTGAGTGTAGATTATCAGGAAAAGTTTGCTGCTGCGGGACGTATCCCCGGTTCATTCTTTAAGCGTGAAGCGCGTTTGAATGATTATGAGATCCTGACCAGTCGATTGATCGACCGCGCATTGCGTCCATTGTTCCCTGAAGATTATCTGTGCGATGTACAGGTATTGGTAAGCCTGATCTCTAGTGATGATGAGGTAATGCCAGATTCATTGGCTTGTTTGGCTGCATCTGCAGCACTGGCTGTTTCAGATATTCCTGTGAAAGAGATCATTAGTGAAGTGCGTGTTGGCCGTATCAATGGTGAGTATATCATCAACCCAACCCGCTCTGAGTTAGAAAAGTCTGAATTGGAATTCATCGTAGCTGCTACCGAGAAAAACCTGATGATGGTGGAAGGTGAAGCGAAAGAGTGTTCTGAAGCAGATCTGATCAAAGTATTGGAAATGGCACATGATGCCATTCGTATTCATATCAAAGCGCAGGCTGAATTGCGCGCGAAGAAAGGTATTACCACTGTTCGCGACTATAAAAAGCCGGAGCAGAATGAAGAACTACGTGAGAAAGTATATGCATTTGCTAAACAGCGTGTATATGAGATCTCTCGCAAAGGATCTGCCAAGCATGAGCGCAGCGATGCTTACAGTGCATTGAAAGAAGAGCTGATCGCTAGTTTAGGTGAAGAAGCAACAGACCTTGAGAAAAAATTAGCAAAGAAATACTACGAAGACCTGAAATGGGAAGTAGTGCGTAGCATGATCATCGATGACCGTTTCCGTTTGGATGGTCGTAAGCTGGATGAGGTTCGTCCATTAGCGATGGAGATCGATCCATTGCCAACACCGCATGGTTCTGCATTGTTCACACGTGGTGAAACTCAATCACTTACAACGGTTACTTTCGGTACTGCTTTAGATGAGTTATTGGTAGAAAGTGCAGCCAAATCAGTAGATTCTAAATTCTTCTTGCACTATAATTTCCCTCCATTCAGTACGGGTGAAGTGAAAATGATGCGCGGACAAAGCCGTCGTGAAGTAGGACATGGTAACCTGGCTCAGCGTTCATTGAAGCAGATGATGCCGGATAGCAGCACCTATGCATACACCGTTCGTGTGGTAAGTGATATTTTAGAAAGTAATGGTTCATCGTCTATGGCTACGGTATGTGCCGGTTCATTGGCATTGATGGATGCAGGTGTTCCTGTTCCTAAACACGTAAGTGGTGTAGCGATGGGATTGATCACACGTGAAGATGGTAAATACGCGATCTTAACAGATATTTTGGGTGATGAAGATCATCTGGGTGATATGGATTTCAAAGTAACCGGTACCCGTGATGGTATTTGTGGTGTACAGATGGATATCAAAGTAGACGGACTGAGCATGGAAGTAATGCGTGAAGCATTGGAGCAGGCTAGAAAAGGACGTTTGCACATTCTGGATGCGATGTATGAGTGTATACCTGCACATCGTCCGGATGTGAAACCACATGCACCACGTATGGTGAAACTGGTGATCGACAAAGAATTCATCGGTGCGGTGATCGGACCGGGTGGTAAAGTGATTCAAGAGATTCAGCGTGAAACAGGTACCACTATCAATATTGAAGAAGTAGGTAATACCGGAGAAGTAAGCATCTTCTCAGCGAATAAAGAATCTGTAGATAAGGCAGTAGCATGGGTACGTGGTATCACTGCAGTGCCTCAGGTAGGAGATGTGTATGAGGGTCCGGTGAAAGGGATCAAAGAATTTGGTGCGTTCGTAGAGTTCATGCCGGGTAAACAAGGATTGTTGCACATCAGTGAAATCAGCTGGAAGCGTTTAGAGAGCATGGAAGGCTTGTTCAATGAAGGCGATATGGTCAAAGTGAAATTGGTGGGTCTGGATCCAAAGACCGGCAAATTCAAATTGAGCCGTAAGGTATTGATGCCAAAACCGGAAGGACAGAAGCCAAGAGAAGAGCAGTCTTCTGAGCCAAAAGGAGAATAATTCAAAGTATAATATGATAAAGAGGCATTCCCGAAAAAGAATGCCTCTTTTCTTTATCAAAAAGCAAGTGATGAGTGAGAATTCTATAGAAATAAGTATTACGGTAGCAGATCCATCTGTACAGGAGGCATTGATAGCTGCATTGGCTGCTGTGGGATTTGAGGGTTTTGAGGAGTTGGAACATACGCTTAAGGCTTATATCCCGGAAGAAAATTTCATACAAAACGATATTGACTTAGTATTAGAACCATTCTCTTTGGGTTATTCAAAATCAATCATTCAAAAACAAAACTGGAATGCTCTCTGGGAATCCAATTTTGAACCGGTTCAGGTAGGTGATTTTGTGGCTGTAAGAGCAGGATTTCATCCGGAGATCACAGGGGTGAAGCATGAGATCATCATCACTCCCAAGATGAGTTTCGGAACCGGACATCATGGGACCACCTATTCTGTGATGCAATTGATGGAATCCATTGATTTTCAAGGTAAGTCGGTATTTGATTTTGGTACAGGAACGGGTATTCTAGCTATTCTGGCTGAGAAATTAGGCGCTACTGAGATTCTAGCAGTAGACAATGATCCCTGGTGTATTGAAAACGCTTCAGAAAATAGTTCAATCAATCATTGTAATAATATTGATATTCAGTTATTTAATACTGCTGCTACGAATCAAGAATATGATATCGTGATCGCCAATATTAACAAGAATATCATACTGGATAACTTGGCTTTATTGGGTAAAGCGGTGAAGTCCGGAGGCGATATCCTACTCAGTGGCTTATTGGTAATGGACGAATCGGACATACTAACTGCTTGTAAAACATTGGGTTGGGTACATCAGCGTACGCTCACAAAAGAAGGGTGGATAGCTTTATACCTGAAGAACTGATTTTCCCCATTGGGGTCTGTTAAGAAATCATTATCTTCATTTTAGCTATATTTGTAGCTCCAAACTTCAACCACCCCCCGATGAACGAATTATTGCTCATTGTATTGGCATATTTAATTGGATCGGTTCCCACCGCTATCTGGGTCAGCAAAAGCTTTTTTGGTATTGATATCAGAGACTATGGAAGTGGTAACGCCGGTGCTACCAACACCTTCCGTGTGCTCGGCTCAAAATGGGGCAGTTTTGTGATGATGGTGGATGTGATCAAAGGTGTAATTGCGACTTCTCTCTATATTCTTCTTCCATACTATTTAACCAACGAATGGGATAGAACCAACCTGATGATTGGTTTGGGACTGGCGGCTGTATTGGGACATATTTTCCCGATTTGGGCCAATTTCCGCGGAGGTAAAGGTGTGGCTACTTTATTGGGTATGGCGGTTGCTATTCAGCCGGTGGTTGCCTTGTGTTGTATTGGTGTATTCCTGATCGTTTTATACCTCACTCGATTTGTATCATTGAGTTCTATTCTGGCGGGTATATCCTTTATGGTCTTTATTCTTTTCATTTTCAATGAAGAAGAAACTTTATACAGGATCTTTGCTGTACTGGTAGCGTTGATGGTCGTACTCACGCACCAAAAAAATATTTCCCGAATCCTCAAAGGAACCGAAAGTAAAGTTCCCATCCTCCGCCACCGCGATAAACGCAGGCTGAGAAGAGATCGATTTAAGCAGAACTAATTTGGGGTGAATTGTCAATAATGAATTGTGAATGGTGAATATTTTTTATTAGTCATTCACAATTCATTATTGACAATTGACCATTCACAATTCACCTGTCCTCCCTCTTCCTCCCTTATCTTTGCTATGTTTCCCTCATCGTACAAACATAGGTCTCATGAAAAATCTGATATTTTTATTGGCTATTGCAATAGCTGTAACATCTTGTCACCGCAATGCTATCACAGGTCGTAAACAGTTAAACTTGATTCCTGAAGCGGAAGTGCAGGCCATGGCTTTTACCCAATACAAAGAGTTCATGACGGCTAATCCAGCAGTGCCGGTGAATACCAATAAGGATGCGGTGATGGTAAAAAATGTGGGAGATCGTATCATTGATGCCATCAAAAAATATTACACTGAAAAAGGTCTTAGCAAAGAGATTGAAAGTTTTCAATGGGAAGTGAATCTGGTGAATAATAAAGAACCCAATGCATGGTGCATGCCGGGTGGTAAGATCGTTGTCTATACGGGTATCTTACCTTATACAGCCAATGAAGCAGGACTAGCGGTCGTGATGGGACATGAAGTAGCGCATGCGTTGGCTAGACATGGTAACGAGCGTATGAGTCAGGGAATGTTTCAGCAATTAGGAGGGATGGCATTATCAGCAGCACTCGCTTCCAAACCAGCTGAAACGCAGAATTTGTTCATGATGTCTTATGGTATTGGATCGAATGTAGGAGTGATGCTGCCCTTCAGTCGTAAAAATGAATTGGAAGCAGATAGACTAGGACTGATGTTTTCTGCCTTGGCGGGTTATGATCCTCGTGAAGCAATTGCTTTCTGGAAGAGAATGTCAGCAGCATCCGGAGGCAATAAACCTCCTGAATTCCTAAGTACCCACCCGGCCGATGAAACCCGTATCGCCGAACTCCAAAAGATCATGGATCAGACAGTGACGCAGTATTATAAGAAGTAGTGAATTGTGAATGGTGAATTGTGAATGGTCAATGATGCATTTAACCTAGATCTGCTATTGACAATTCACCATTCACAATTCACTTAACAATAGCTCATCACATTGCACTTTTTAAGTATATCACAGCAAAATCAGCCCTTTTTCTGCAAAAAAGCGGTCGTAAACACAAAATACCCGCTAATTGTTTGCGGAAAGCAGTAACATTTTTTTAACTTTGCACTTCTTTTGTTCATCCTTGTAAATTTCTCTTTAGGCATGTCAAATCAGACGATGTTAGAAAAATTACAGCTGAAGGATGAGAAGAACCTGTTAATCCAGGGTCTTCCTTCAGCGATCGAAAAACAGTTTGCCAAATTAACCTACGCCAAAAATGTTACCCCACTGCTTAGAAGTAGAAAGGTAGATTTTGCTTTGGTTTTTGCCATCAGCCAACAACAGCTGAACACTGTTTTGTGTGAAGTGATTCCGGCCCTGCATGAAGACAGCAAATTATGGGTGGCCTATCCTAAAACAACCAGTAAGATCGTTAGCGACCTTAATCGTGATTGCAGTTGGGATTGTTTGACCAAAAAAGAATATGAATCCGTTCGTCAGGTAGCCTTAGATCATGTGTGGAGCGCGATTCGTTTTAAAAAGACCGATAAAATCCCTAACCGCTCCAGAGCTTTCTCTGAAGTAAAGAGTCAGGAATTAGGGGTGGATTTTGAAAAGCGTTTGGTGGTTGCTCCGGTAGAACTGGAAAGACTGTTTACCAAACATGAAGAAGCCAAAGAATTTTTCAGCTCATTATCTTTCACAAACCAGAAAGAGTATGTAACCTGGATCCAGGGGGCTAAAAAAGAAGAAACCCGTCAAAGAAGATTAGAAACAGCGTTAGAGAAATTATTGGCAGGGAAGAAGAATCCTTCGGAGAAATAATACATATCCAACTGTTGAATAATGAATGTCGAACCTAGCAATATGTTCGACATTTTTTTATCAATCATAGCCCATGATAAAAATCAGCGGTCTATTGGACTTGATCTAATGCCTGCTCCATTTTCCTTTTTTGATCTTCTGAAAGTGAGGATTCACTATGCAAGTGTTTGGCATGCTTGGTAATGAATTTGGATTGCTGTTCAAATAACCTGCATAAACTACAGATCGCCATATGTGAGCGCAACTGAATACTTTCGATCCAGTTTAATTTACCTTCTTCCTTTTTGGAAACGAGGTAAGTAGCTTTTTTGCAACTGATGGTAAATAATCCCATAGTGGTGAGGTTTATTTCAGGTTGATCCAATTTTTCTCAAGACAAGCCCTCAATCCAAGCTTGGCTCTGTGTATCAATACCCAATAGTTAGACGGTGTAATATTTAGTTCCTTACAGATATCTGCAGCATCCAGGTCTTCCATATACTTCATCACAAATACAGCTTGTTGCAGGTGTTGTAATTTTTTCTTGCACCCTTCCAATACTGTAAGAAACTCTTTTTGTTGTAGGGAATCCAATCCATCCACGCCCCAATTCAAAGGTTGGTCTTTTTCTGTCCAGTGTTCTGCCTGATTGAAAAAATCATCTGTTGCATCCTGTTCTGAAGCGGAATGAATGATCTCCTTACTTTTTTTGCGATAATGATCGATGATCTTATGTTTCAAAATAGTAAACAACCAACTTTTCTCAGAAGCTTCTCCTTTAAAACCCTCTCTCGCTTTCCAAGCACTCAGAAATGTTTCCTGTACCAAGTCTTCCGCCAACTGCGCATCATTGACTCTTGGCTTTGCATAAGCATATAGCGCATCAGCATAATTGGATATCCAGTCAGAGGGGGAGAGACTCATCTTTGAATTTTTGATCTGTGATTTTTTGATTTGTTTTTTCAAATCCTTTTCACCTTTCACTTTTGACTTTTCACGTTTCACTTTTCACTTATCAAATTAAATCAAGAAATCACAGATCAAAAAATCAAAGATTTCCCAACGCTTTTACAAGTGTATCAAGTTCTGCTGTAGTGGTGTATACATTCGGTGTGATTCTGCAGCCTTGAACATTGGCAGAGGGATTGTCAATTGCTACCGTATAGATCTTGTATTGATTCAAAAGTGTAGCTGCTAGATCAGCAGGCTTGATTCCTTTGATACCCACATTGGCAATGGCACAACAGCGATTGGGGTCTTCCGGTGTATTCATGATCACTTTGGGAAACTTGCGCACTTGGGTGGTCCAATATTGTTGCAGGTATTTCAATCGCGCTTCTTTTCTTTCTCTTCCGATCATTTGATAATGCTGAATCGCAAATGGGATAGTAATATCCGTTGCAACAGGATGTGTGCCTGTATGATTCAATCGGGCAATGCTTTTTTCTTCACCTTCTGATGGTCCGAGTAATGGCCAATTCTGGTGTATCAGGTCTTTCTTGACATACAAAATACCTGCACCCAATGGCACACTCAACCATTTGTGTAAGCTGGCGCCATAATAATCGCAATGCAGATCCGGTATTTTAAAATTCAGTTGTGCAAATGCATGAGCGCCATCTACCAATACTTGAACGCCTTTGCTGTGTGCCATATCACAGATCTTTCGAACCGGCATTACATGTCCGGTGATATTGATCACATGACATACCATCAGCAATTTTGTTTTGGGTGTAATGGCATTGGCATAGAGCTGAACGATCTCTTCATCCGATTGTGGATTATTGGGAACAGAGACCAACTTGTTGACCACACCATGTCTTTTTGCTACTAAACGAAACATGTCCAGCATGGCACCATAGTCTTGATAAGCCATCACCGCTTCATCACCCGGTTGCCATGGATAACCGCCAATAATGGTATCTAAAGATTCGGTCGTATTTCTCGTGATGATCAATTCTTCTGCGCTACACCCGGCTAATTCAGCCAATTGAATAACACTTTTCTTTTTATTCTCTCCCTGCACCGTACGCATGTAAAAGGCACCTTGTTTATTGACTTCTCTGATATTGTTGATATACGCTTCCAGGATATTCTGTGGTAGAAAATTATAATAACCGTTTTCCAGATTGATATAATCGGACTTCAAAACATATCCGGAGCGAATCACTGACCAGAAATCTTCCTCAGTTGCTAATTGGTTTGCAGACATCGCTTCATATTTGCTTACCCATTGTTCCATGGCAAGACCACTAAATGGCAAAGAGATACCTGCCAATGAAAGAGATTTCAGGAAGTCGCGCTTGTGCATTGGTTTTGTTTTTACCAAGATATTGAATCTTGGATTAACTTTTATTGATCTTTTCTTTAATGATCTTGATATGATCTTCCGTTAATGGTTTTTCGAAGAAATCAGCCAC
>JBDKEH010000121.1:0-10465 GCA_039795345.1 Bacteroidota bacterium | reverse complement strand
TTTCACTACACAAGTTCCATTCTCCATTTCTTTTGAACCGATGATGATAGCGAAAGGAATATTTTTCTTCTCTGCGTATTTGAATTGCTTGTCAAATTTGCTTTGTTCATGAAACAGTTCTCCGGAGATGCCTACAGATCTTAATTGTTGTAATAATGTAAATGCATTTTTACTTTCAGCTTCTCCTAAATTGAAGAACAAAACCTTTGAGCCTATCTGAACAGTGTCTGGAAATAATTGTAATTCTTCCATCACATCGTAAATACGGTCCACACCAAAACTGATACCCACTCCCGGTACATTTGGAACACCAAATAATCCTGTCAAGTCATCATATCTACCACCGCCCCCAATACTTCCCATTTGAACATTCAATGCTTTTACTTCAAAGATGATTCCTGTATAGTAGTTGAGTCCGCGTGCAAGTGTGAAGTCGGGGATGAGTTGACAGATGTTAGTTGACAGTTGACAGTTGGAAAGAACGTGTTTAATTTCTGCGATTCCTTTTTGTCCAATTTCATTATTACCAATCAGTGCTTCGAGTTGGTTTAATTTTTTATCGCTATCACCCGTGATTGAGAGATATTTTTCAATGATGCTGATTTGTTCATCATTCAATCCACGCTGTGTCAGTTCTTCTTTTACTTTTTCGATGCCGATCTTGTCTAGCTTATCAATGGCCACAGTGATATCGATCATTTTATCTACTCCACCACACACTTCAGCCAGTGCTGCTAATATTTTGCGGCTGTTGATCCTGATTTCAACAGGAATACCTAATTGATCAAAAACAGTCGCATAAATATTGGTAAGCTCTACTTCATTCAACAAACTATTACTACCTACAACATCTGCATCACACTGATAAAATTCACGGTACCGTCCTTTTTGTGGTCTATCGGCACGCCATACAGGTTGTATTTGGTAGCGTTTAAAAGGCATGGTGAGTTGTCCATAATTCATAGCCACATAACGAGCAAAAGGAATGGTAAGATCATATCTTAATGCACGTTCAGTAATACCTTTTGTGTTTTTACCTGCTAATACTTTTTGAAAATCACTGATCACCTGTTCCTGCTTTGCAGGATTATCAAGTCCGTTGTTCAATATTTTAAAGATCAGCTTATCACCCTCTTCACCATATTTACCCATCAATGTTTCAAGGTTTTCCATGGCAGGTGTTTCTAATGGCTGAAAGCCATAGAGCTCAAAAATATTCTTAATGGTTTGAAAGATATAGTTCCGCTTACGTACAACTGCTGCGCTAAAATCTCTGGTTCCTTGCGGTAATCCGGGTTTGCTCATCTTTACTTATTTGTTAGACTGATTGTATTTCTGAATAATGTTTTCGCATGCTGTTGTCAACAATGCAAATACATGATGATAATCTTTCTCAGTACCATACCAAGGGTCAGGAACTGGATCATTGCTATTATTGATCTCGTTAAGTATTAATCTTGTTTTTGATTCATTCCATTTCTCGCCACTCATTCTTTTGACATCCTGATAATTATCGTGATCCATAACATAGATCAAATCAAATTGATCCATATCATTCGGATGAAACTGTCGACAACGTTGATGTCCTATATCAATACCATTTAAACGAGCTACTTTCTGCGAAAGCTGATGTGGCGGTTCACCAATATGATAGTTTCCGGTTCCGGCACTATCTACTTTCCATGCCAATCCTGCTTCCCTGGCTTTTTGCTGAAGAATGCCTTCTGCCAATGGGCTACGGCAAATATTCCCCAAGCAGACCATCAATACCTTCATGGTTGCAAAGATAGCAGATGGATGGCGAATAGGTAATAGCAAATAGGAGATGGCAAATGGTAGGATGGTGAATAGTTGACAGATGACAGTTGATAGAAAGAAGATAACGATAAGCCATTACCTATAAGCTATTGTATTACTGTCAACTGTCAACTTTCCACTGTCAACTCACTTATTAGCTCTTTAACATATGACAGTATGGAAAGAAATCAATCGGGCATCTAAATATTAATTCAGTACTATTTTACTAGAAAATGACACCTTGATTTCGGCAAACAAATAAAATTATTGACTAAATTGCCCACCCTCGGGTATAAAAAGAACAGTATGGCAACGGATTTTAGAGAAAGGCAGCAGAAAAGTTACAAGATCATGAGAATGATCTATGATCTTTCTATGGCGGTGATTATACTCGGCACAGCAGTTCTTTTATTATTAGCGGAGAAGTTGAAGATCGAACAGTTATTAATGATCGATCCTATGTTCCGTTATTTAATGGGGACTGTATTTACATTATATGGAGGGTTCAGATTGTATAGAGGGATTAAGAGAGATTATTAACATGACCAGAAACAAATTTTATACGGTTGCACTAGGTTTTTTGGTTCTGTTGATGGGTTGTGCTGAACAACAGGAAAAGGTGCTAACTACTGATACACCTACAAAAGGTACGATCAGAGTTAGTGTGGATGAGAGTTTTAAACCGGTCATTGAGGAGCAGTTGAGGGTACATAAATCCTCCTTCCCCGAAACAGATATTATCGTTTCCTATAAACCGGAATCAGATTGTTTCAGGGATCTGCAAAATGATAGTACGCGAATGGTCATCGTAGCGCGTGGATTAACAAAAACGGAGGCATCGTTCTTTGAGAATCAGTTGTCTTATTCACCACTATATGGTGTACTGGCTTACGATGCTGTTGCAGTAATCGTTAATAATCAATCACCTGATAGTGTTTTTACCCTAAGCAAATTAAAAAATATCCTCAGCGGTAAGGATAAGATAACAGCAGTAATGGATGGAAATAAAGCTACCAGTACTGTTCGCTATTTAAAAGATTCTGTACTAAAAGGTGCAAATTTTGGAGCGAATGTAGTGGCAGCAAATAATAGCCAACATGTATTGGATATTGTGGCAGGTAGAAAAGATGTGGTTGGATTTCTAGGGATCAGTTGGATCGCAGATAGTTATGATCCGGTCCAATTAGCGTATTTGAAGAAAATTCGCTTGGGATTGGTAGAATGTGTTAAATGTGAGGAAAAAGATATATTCGCAAAGCCCTCACAGGCAACAATTTCATATGGGCAATATCCTTTGGCACGGCCATTGTATTATATATTGAAAGAAAACGCAACAGGACTCGGAACAGGCTTTATGAATTTCATGAGTATGGAAAGAGGACAGTTGATATTCCGAAGAGCTTTTCTCGTTCCCGCTAAAATGGGTTTCGGTAAACGCTCGGGAAGCATAAAAGACGCAGATTAACATACAACTATAAAAACCGACAAATGAAGAAGACCGTTTCTTTGATCGTGACAGCGTTGCTTGCTGTACAGTGCTTGATGGCGCAGGTGGCTGACGGAATTAAATTCCTCAACTACGAGAAATTCAAAAGCGCCCGTGAAACCTTGAAAAAGGCATATGATGCCAATCCAAAAGATCCTCAAACGATCTATTGGTACGGTCAGTCCCTGATTGCAGGTGAGGCTGGTGCATTGACTAAAGAAATGATCAATGCTGCCAAAGCTGTGTATCAACAAGGTTTACAAGATGCAGGTAGTGATGCCTGGTTACTGGTGGGTATGGGTCACCTTGAAATTCTTGAAGGTGGCGACATCAATTCAGCGAAACAAAAGTTTGAACAGGCCATTACTGCTACCACTGAAACAAAAGGTAGAAATAAAGGAAAGGGTAATCCGGGCATTTTAAATGCGATTGGTAGAGCTAATGCAGATGGAGGAAGCAAAGTGGGTGATCCTGCTTATGGTATCGAAAAGCTGAAGCAGGCTGCTGCTTTGGATTTAACCAATCCTGATATCTACATTAATATGGGTATCAGTTACCTGAAAT
Organism: Bacteroidota bacterium; assembly: GCA_039795345.1. Lineage (GTDB taxonomy): Bacteria > Bacteroidota > Bacteroidia > Chitinophagales > Chitinophagaceae > Sediminibacterium. The sequence goes on along the minus strand of JBDKEH010000121.1, from coordinate 6,618 downwards.
TAGGCGGTGAAAATGGTGGTGAGGCTGTAAAAGCTTACCAGGAGGCCATTACGCGCGATCCTAAGAGTGTAAAAGCAAAGTTCCGTATCGGTAAAATCTATCAGAGTCAGAATAATAAAGAATTGTTTGAGCAATTCTATAATGACGCCATTGCTACAGATCCTACTTATCCTCCGGTATATTATACATTGTATAACTATTACGCAGATAAGGATGTGCCAAGAGCTAAGGAATACCTGGATAAATATGTAGCAAATGCAGATAAAGATCCTAAAACAGATTTGTTCGTAGCTGACTACTTGTTCCGTGCGGGTAAGTATAACGAGAGTTTGGAAAAAGCTAAGCAGATCGAAGCGGAAGTAGGTGGAATCGCCAATTTACCTGAGTTGAATGTTGTATACGCATATAACTACGATCGTACCAATGATTCAGTAAGAGCTAAGGAATCTATCGAGAAGTTCTTTGCAAGCGCAGATCCTGCAGCTATTACTACTTCTCAGTGTGAATTAGCTACAAAGATCTATTCACGTTTCAAAGGAAGTGAAGCACAAGCAGTAGCTTATATTGAAAAAGCAATGACACTGGATACGCTGAAAAACAGCAAAATTGCTTACATGGGTAAAGCTGCTGAGATCTATGGCAAGGCAGGTTTGTATCGTGAGCAATTAGGTTGGTTGCAAAAACAGCTGGAATTGAAAGGTGGCAGCATGGGTGAATATGAGTACTACCAGTTCACAAGCACCGCTTTAAATGGAAAAGATTACCCTCTTACCATTGAATTGGGTAAAAAATACCTAGCTGCTTTTCCTGATAAACCACAGCCTTATTCTTTCCTGAAAAGAGCTGCATTAGCTTCAGATCCTGATACAACCACAGGTGCCGCTATCGCAGTATTGGATTATCTGGATTCTTTCTACATGAAAGACCAAGAAAAGAATAAAAAAGCCATCTTCCTGAATTTGTATTACAGACTTCAGTTCTATGTAAACAAATCTAAGGAACTGGAAAAAGGATTAGAAGTTGCGGATAAAATGCTGGCTCTATATCCAACTCCTGGTGATGAGAACCAATATGCAACAAGTGCAAAAGGAGCTATTGTTGAGGGTATCAAAGCCAAAGAAAAACAAGGTTCAGGTAATAAAACCACTTCTGCTACCTCATCGAGTGGCTCAGGAAGTTAAGTTTCTAAATATTTCGGTAAAAACTCCTCCAATAACGGGGGAGTTTTTCTTTTTATATGCCTTCGCAGGCTTATTTTTGCCGGACATTAATGTTTTAACATGAACTGGCTTATCCAACTGTTAGATGCATCAGCAACCAGCAACGCGTCTGGTTATTTACCGATAGGAATTCAATTGATTTTTGCGGCAGGTTTTGTGGCTACAATGATCGCTGTATCACAATGGGTTGGTCCAAAGCGCAAAACAGCCGATAAACTTGAAACCTTTGCCAGTGGTATTGAAAGTCATGGTGATGCCCGTCAACCCATGGCCATCAAATACTTTCTGGTGGCAATCCTTTTCGTATTGTTTGATGTGGAAGTAATTTTCTTCTATCCCTATGCTGTTAATTTCAGAGAATTGGGATGGGATGGATTTTTGGCTGTTCTAATGTTTGTATCCTTCTTCCTGATCGGATTTATCTATATCGTGAAGAAAGGAGCCCTTAAATGGGAAGATTAAACCGGCCGTGATAAGATTCACGGTTTTTTGACAACAAGACAAAGCTTTGATGGTTATATAAACAACCATTATAAATAACCGAAAGACTATGGCACGCCCCGTTAGATTTAATATCAACCCCATACCTGCCAATACTGCTGATGCTATTGCTACTGTTGAAGCGCCGCAGGGTTATTCTGGGGAAGGTTTCTTTACCACCAAATTGAGTGATGTTGTTGGACTAGCCCGTAAAAACTCTATCTGGCCACTACCTTTTGCTACTTCTTGTTGCGGTATTGAGTTCATGGCTACCATGGGATCGCATTATGATCTGGCTCGTTTTGGTTCAGAGAGAGTAGGATTTTCTCCTCGTCAGTGTGACCTATTGATGGTCATGGGTACAATCGCTAAAAAAATGGGCCCTGTTTTACGTCAGGTATACTTACAAATGGCCGAGCCTCGTTGGGTGATCGCTGTGGGTGCCTGTGCTTCGAGCGGCGGTATTTTTGATACATACAGTGTTCTTCAAGGAATCGATCAGGTAATACCGGTGGATGTGTATGTTCCGGGTTGCCCTCCTCGTCCGGAAGCTATTCTGGATGGATTTATGAAGATTCAGGATCTGGTTGGACAAGAAAGCATCAGAAGAAGAAACAGTGAGCATTATAAAGCATTGCTGAACAGCTATGGAATTCAGTAATTAACTATCGACCATGGACCATGGCCCATGGACAAAAACATAAAAATGGCCTTAACGAATTCATACATACAGGAAAAACTAAAAGAGAAGTTTGGTGATCAGGTGTACAATTTTGAAGAAACCTATGGTATGCTGAGTTTCGAAGCACCCAAAGATCAGAACCTGAAAGTGATGCAGTTTCTCTTTGATGACGAAACACTCCAATTTCGCTTCTTGACAGATTTATGTGCAGTGAATTATCCGGATGATGCGGGAAGAGAATTGGCAGTCGTGTATCATTTGCATAATCTCGTTGAGAATGTACGTATTCGTTTTAAAGTATTTACCTCAGTAGAAACGCCGGATGTTTTCACCGCCTCACAATTATTCTCCAGCGCCAACTGGATGGAGCGTGAAACCTTTGATTTCTATGGTGTGAACTTTGTCGGTCATCCCAATCTTAAACGCATTTTAAATGTAGATGAGATGGACTATTTCCCATTAAGGAAAGAGTATCCACTGGAAGACCAGACCAGGATCGATAAGGATGATGAAATGTTTGGAAGAGGATGAGAAAAGTCAAAAGTCAAAAGTGAAAAGTCAAAAAAATAGAGTTCCCTTTCACTTTTCACCTTTCACTTTTCACAAATAATGCAATAGCCGATCAATATAAGAAACATGTTAGCGCAACAACAACACAATATCAAATTACCGGAAGGCTCCATTGAAAAGGAAACCACCACGTTAAACGTAGGGCCAACACACCCTGCGACGCATGGCGTATTCCAAAACATTATGGAACTAGATGGTGAGAGAGTCGTATCAACTGAACAAACAGTTGGATATATTCATCGTGCATTTGAAAAACTGGCTGAACGCAGACCACTCTATCAGATCACTCCCATCACTGATCGACTGAACTATTGTAGCAGTCCGATCAATAATATGGGATGGCACCTGACCTGTGAAAAATTATTGGGTGTTCAAACGCCTAAACGTGTTGATTACTTGCGTGTGATCATCATGGAGTTGGCTCGTATTTCTGATCACCTGATTTGCAATTCAATTGTGGGTGTAGATACAGGAGCGTATACCGGCTTCTTGTATGTGATGCAATACCGTGAATTAATCTATGAAATATATGAAGAAGTATGTGGGTCCCGCCTTACTACTAATATTGGGCGTATTGGCGGTTTTGAAAGGAATTTCTCAAATACAGCGTTTACGAAACTCGAGAAATTCTTAAATGAATATCCGAAAGTGCTGAAAGAGTTTGAAAATCTCTTTGCACGTAATCGCATCTTCATGGATCGTACACAAGGCACAGGTGGTATCAGTGCTGAAAGAGCATTGAACTATGGCTTTACAGGACCTAACCTGCGTGCTGCGGGAGTGGATTATGATGTTCGTGTACATAGTCCATACAGCAGTTATGAAGATTTTGATTTCACAGTTCCTGTTGGAAAAACAGGCGACAATTACGATCGATTCCTTGTTCGTAATGCAGAAATGTGGCAGAGCTTAAGCATCATTGAACAAGCCTATCGTAAAATTCAGGAATTCAAAGGGGCAGATGCTGAAGTGTATCATGCCAATGTTCCGGAATATTATCTGCCTAAGAAAGAAGACGTATACACCAAAATGGAAGCACTCATCTGGCATTTCAAGATCATCATGGGTGAGGTAGATATGCCGAAGGGTGAAGTATACCATGCAGTGGAAGGTGGTAATGGTGAATTAGGATTTTATCTGATCAGTGATGGAGGAAGAACGCCGTTCCGTCTGCATTTTAGAAGACCTTGTTTTATTTATTATCAGGCATATCCTGAACTGATTCAAGGTGGTATGTTAAGTGATGCTATTGTAACCATGAGTAGTTTGAACCTGATCGCAGGAGAACTGGACGCATAATAATTTGAATTGTATGGTGAAATTTTCTGAAGAACAAATGACCGAATTCAAGCGCTTGGTAGCGCGTTATCCGGAAGGCAAGCAGAAAAGTGCATTGCTTCCGGTTTTGCATTTGGCACAAGATAGTTTTGGGGGTTGGTTAAGTACTGAAACAATGGACTATGTAGCAGAGCTGTTACAGATCACCCCTATAGAAGTATATGAGGTTGCAACTTTTTATAGTATGTACAATCTCAAACCTGTTGGTAAATACATGTTTGAAGTATGTCAGACAGGCCCTTGCATGTTGAGAGGAAGTGATGATATCATTGCTTATATCGGGGAGAAGTTGGGTATTAAACCGGGAGAAACAACAGCCGATGGAATGTTCACATTGAAGACAGTGGAATGCCTAGGCGCATGTGGATACGCTCCAATGATGCAATTAGGGAAACACTATCGTGAACATTTGACCAAAGAAAAAGTAGACGCAATCATTGATGAATGTAGAAAAGCTGCAGCAAGCTTGAACTAAGAATATGAAAAGATTAAACTACATCTTATGTGTATCACTCTTCTTCGCAGCTTGTGAAGAAAAGCCAACTACCACACAGGTAGTGATCAGTGATACTACATATGAAGTAGATTCTTCAGAAATGATGCGCGGAGTTGATGGCGCCACAGCACAAAATTCTCTTGACGTTGTAGGAATCTATAAAGGTGTATTGCCCTGTGCAGATTGTGAAGGAATGGAGACCAGCATTGAATTAAAAAATGATTCCACTTATTCCAGAGTGATCAAATATCTGGGAAAGAAGGAAAATAGCTTTACAGCATCGGGTAAGTGGACTTGGGTCAATGGCTTTACCATTAATCTGGGAAGTATCAAAGAAGGCCCCAATCAATATTTTGTTGCAGAAGGAAAACTGATTCAGTTGGATATGAGTGGCAACAGAATTACAGGTGAATTGGCTGCTAAATATGAATTGAAAAAACAGTAGTTGAATATCATTTAAAATTCCCGAAAGGGATGTGAGGATATGAGTAAAAAATTATTACTGGAAAAGGCACATGTAGAAGGCATCCGCTACTTCGATGTATATCGAAGAGAAGGTGGTTATAGAAGTGTTGAGAAAGCACTCAAAGAAATGAGCCCTGAAGCCATTGTTGAAGAAGTAAAGAAGAGCGGTCTTCGTGGCCGCGGTGGTGCCGGTTTCCCTGCCGGTATGAAATGGAGCTTCATCGCAAAGCCTGAAGGTGTGCCAAGACATTTGGTGTGTAATGCAGATGAAAGTGAACCAGGTACATTCAAGGATCGCTACTTGATGGAGTTCATACCACACTTATTGATCGAAGGCTTGATCGTTTCCTCTTTTGCATTGGGAAGTAATGACACTTATATCTATATCCGTGGTGAATATGCATGGATCGTTGATATTTTGGAACAAGCGATTACAGAAGCAAAAAACAACGGCTTCCTCGGAAAAAATATCTTAGGCAGTGGCTTTGATTGTAACATCCATGTACAAAGAGGTGCAGGTGCCTATATCTGCGGTGAAGAAACTGCATTGATCGAATCATTAGAAGGTAAACGTGGTAATCCAAGGATTAAACCTCCGTTCCCAGCTGTTAAAGGAGTATGGGATAGACCAACTGTGGTAAACAATGTGGAGACATTGGCTGCTGTTGTTCCGATCATCAATATGGGTGGTGATGAATACGCGAAGATCGGAGTTGGCAGATCAACTGGAACCAAACTGATCAGTGCTTGTGGTAATATCAATAAGCCGGGTGTGTATGAAATTGATATGACCATTTCTGTAGAAGAATTTATTTACAGCGATGAATATTGTGGTGGTATCGCCAACGGAAAAAGATTAAAAGCTTGTATTCCGGGTGGTTCATCTGTACCTATTCTTCCTGCTAATCTTTTGTTGAAAACCGCAAAAGGGGAAACACGTTACATGAACTATGAAAGTTTGGCTGACGGTGGTTTTGCAAGTGGTTCAATGATGGGCTCGGGCGGATTCATTGTATTAGATGAAGACCAGTGTGTAGTTCGTCATACCTTATCATTAGCACGTTTCTACAGACATGAAAGTTGTGGTCAGTGTTCACCTTGTAGAGAAGGAACAGGATGGATGGAAAAGATTTTAAAGAACATTGAATATGGAAATGGAAAGATGAGTGATATCGATCTGTTGTGGGATATCCAACGTAAGATCGAAGGAAATACGATTTGCCCGTTAGGTGATGCAGCAGCATGGCCTGTTGCAGCAGCCATCAGACATTTCAGAGATGAATTTGAATGGCATGTCTTGAACCCGGAAGAATCACAAAAAAGAAATTATGGCCTCGCACATTATGCTGATCCCATACATGTGCCGG
>JBDKEH010000118.1:0-6050 GCA_039795345.1 Bacteroidota bacterium | reverse complement strand
CATCTTCAATAATGTATCGATCACTTTTCTATCATTCATCACTCCCAGTATCTCATCACTTACCATCAGAAGCATCTGTTCTGCAAAAAAATTATCGCTTTGATGCATCATAGGTCGAAGTACAGAGTCTGTGGGTTGTGAATACAGAACACGTATCGCTTCCTTTGATGGAGCGGGTATGGATTTGAATTGAGATGCATAACTATTCGTCCATTTTAAACCTTTAATTTCTGATTGCAACACTTTGGCTGAAAAAGTATCGTTGGTTACAAAAGGAATTTGCTGTTGTCTAAATGGAGATGTACTAGCGCTGTATAACAATGTATTAACATGCTGTGCTCGTCGAAAGCTGTACATATTTGAGCGGCGATTCAACGCTTCTATATGATCACCTTTACCTCCATCTTCTGCTTGTATAATTGAGGGCTGCCATTGCATGCTACTATCCTTATAACGAATCCAAATCAAATTCCCATAAACAGGAAATGTACTTCGTTCAGCCATATAATTTTGCTGATAGTCATTCCAAGACCAACCGCTACCCCATTGTGTGGTTTGAAAGGGAAGATCAACCCGTGCATAAACACGGCTGATATCAGATCGAAAAAAATCCATTACAGACTGTTTTGCAAAATCAGGATGTAGCAATGTAGGATCACCTGTAGGTCGTACCCATGTAACACCGGAAGGTGCATCAGTATAATAACGTAACCCTTTGATACTGTCTCCCAAATATTTCATAGCTGCATAACAAGTGAACAGCTTGGTATTACTTGCCGGTAGGAAAAGCTTATCTGCCTGATAATTATAGAGGTATTGATTTTTTTCGGGATCAAAAATGCTGATACCAATATGAGCTGATTGAAGATCTGCTTCTTTGAAAATAGCATGATCAGCTTGTTTTTGAATGGTTCTTTGAACCGAGCAAGCGGAAAGAAAAATGATGGAAAGTAGCAAAAAGCGCACCCTGAATGGCATCATACAAAAGTGATTTTATACTGACTAATGTACTGACTCTTCGTCAAAGCCCCTAGATTCTTTCAGCAGCACGCATCCATCTTTCAGGAATATCATTATTAGATGCAGTGAGATAGTCTCTATAGCTACAAGCTACATATTTACCATCATGTAGTTGCATCCACCAACGTCCGGTTCTTTTGCTTTGAAGAAAGACGGTTTCTACCTCTGCAAAAGCAAGTGTGAATTCATTAAAGGAGTTTCTATCTTCCATGGAAGCTTCCTGCTTCCCTCTTTGAATACCATCCATGGCATACCAGATCAAATGAGAGATTTGTTTGGCAGTCATTTGATGAACATCTTGTGATGGAATATATCCATAAATACCAATGGTTCGGCATGTATGACTCATCCCTGCATATTGCATGAGGGTGCAAGCTTCTTCACCATTAAATCCATTGGGTGTAATATGATTCGCAGGAGCATGTGCATGTTGAATAGCGGCAATATCAAAACTAAAAAGATCGCTGTTCCTAATAGCAGGTTCCATCTCAGAAATATCTTCTTTGACTTTACCGACCCGATAACAATCAAAGCGAAGCTTATCAATGGTTTCCAGCATTTGCGGGTGCATAAAATAGCTTTGAAAACCGATATGGTTATAATGTCGCAAGTAGTTGGGCATACCGGTGAATAATTCTACGAGAAAATTATCCGCAGGTGTCATGCTTTCCATATCCATATCAATACGTGCATCTACACAGGCTGCATCAATGATCTTTCCGTCTGCCGTATGTGCCTGATATTGAGCGGTAGTGATATCATGCGACCCTCCCAGTATGAGTACCTTTTTACCCAATGAGAGCAATTCCTGTATAACTACTCGTAGTGCTGCATAACTGTCTTGCAGTGTTGCCCCACATTTTACATTACCCAGATCTGCAACACTCACTTCAGTATGCCAGTGGTATAGGCGATAAAACTCGCTTCTGATAGTATTCGGACTATCAGTATTTGTGAATTGTATCCCTGCACCACGCATTTCACCACATCCAACGATCACAAGATCTGCGTGTTCAATATCAGGGAAGCTTTCATCAAATACAGCAATATGTTTACCCAATTGAGTATCCTTGAACCCCTCGTCATTGGATATTTGTGCAATATTAACCGGCTCCAGAAAGTCTATGATCGTATCTAGCGACATGCGATTTTTTTTCACAGACATAACGTTCAGTCACACTAAAAATTGTGCAGAAAGAGCAAAAGATTAGCCAAAGAGTGTTTAGAATATATACTTCTGTTATCGGCTATGAGCTATGAGCCAATACACATTTATCGGCAACAACTTGAACTAGAAAGCTTCTATAAAACTCGTGGCTCGAGGTTCGCAGCTCATAGCTCAAAGAGATCAACTAGTCCACGTATTTATACCCCACACCTCTTACAGAATGGAAATACCGGGGCTGTCGGCTGTCTTGCTCGAAATATTTACGGAAGCTAAGTATGAAATTGTCAATAGTACGGGTTGTTGGATATACATTATAACCCCAAACTACTTGCAGAATTTTTTCTCTGGTCACTACATCTCCTTTATTCTCAATCAACAACTTTAACAACATTGCCTCCTTCTTACTCAACTCAATATGTTGCCCATTCCAGGTAATGGCATCCTGTGCTTTAAAATCCACTTTGTTGTTGCCAAATTCATACGTATCACCAACCGTTTCCTTTTCTTGTAGTTTTTTATTCTTGTTGATCAGTTTCTCTACTCTTAACAATAATTCTTCCAAGTTGAACGGTTTGGTCAAATAGTCATCAGCACCTTTTTTCAATCCCAATACTCGATCACTACTCGCATTTTTTGCACTGAGTATCAGGATCGGGACCTCATTATTATTAACACGGATACTTTCAGTTACAGCTATACCATCTACTTCCGGTATCATGATATCCATGATGATCAGATCAAAGTATTCATTGGCTACTTTCTTCAATGCTTCTGTTCCCGTGAAAGCCGAACTCACTTCATACCCTTCCATCTCTAAATTCAACTTTAGGGTTTCATGAAGGTTTTCTTCGTCTTCTACCAGTAATATGTTTGATTTTGATGCCATTATGCCTGTTGTAAGGTTACCACAAAATTACTTCCCTGCGGCTGATTATCTGTCACAGAAATGTAGCCATTATGACTTTTAACGATTCGGCTACACAAATAAAGACCTAGTCCTGTTCCCTTGGTGGTACGTGTATTTTCATTGCCTACACGATAAAATTTATCAAAGATTTTCTTTTTTTCTTCATCGGGAATGCCCACTCCTTGATCGGACACACTGAGTAGCAATTCATTTTTTTCAGCATGCAAGGTAATTTCAATGGGTGATTCTTTGGGAGAGTACTTCAATGCGTTTTCAAGCAGATTATTCACCAACATTTGTAATAGTAAGGTTTCTCCCTGAATGTATAAGCTCTCAGCAATAGATTCCTTCACTTCTTTTTGAGGGAATCGTGTCTTAAAATCATCGATACAACCTTCAACCAGATCTGTAAAGTTGATCTCCTCTTTATTAGATGCATAAGCTCCTGCATCTAATTGCGCAGCTAATAAAATATTGTTACAAAGAATATTCAAGCGATTGGCTTCCTGCAAAGTGTTGCTGATCAACTTTTGTTGTTTCTCTTCTTCCAATTTTCTTTTTTGCAGTGTTTCCAGATTCAGTCGTGTAATGGCAATAGGTGTTTTCAATTCATGTGTTACCGCCATCATGAAATTTTGCTGTTGCTGGGATAGTCGCAATTGTCTTCTTGTAGCTCTAAAAACGAAAACTGCTCCTACCAGTATTAAAGCCAGAAAAGTGACCCCTTCTCCAATATATTGAGCCGTTTTTCTTTTTTTAGCGTCTTCTATGGCCGTTACTTTTTCAATGTAGGCAGGATCGTCTTTGATAAGCTCTGATAAACGTATTTGTGTAATACTGGTGTTTTGTCGCTCAAGTGCAATGAACCACCAGATCAAAGCCGCAACCATGTAACTGAGTAATACCCAGTAAACTATGATCACTACTGTTAATCCTTTGGTCTTGCTAAGACTCATGGCTTGATTTTTTCTACCCGGATACCGGCACTCAATACATACGCCAATGGATCTTCACGCATGGCCTGTTTAAGCTTGAATGTGTAAACACCTTTTTTTAGGGCAATAGGTTCGCGGGTGATACGAGCACGGCGGTCAAAGATATCATCCATTCCACTCCCTAACCATCCTTTGGTATTATCAGCCAGCGCAATATTCAGTAATTGCGTTTTTGGAGAGTCATTGGGTGATTGAGTGATAACATTGATCCAAATGTTATTGTATCTGTAAGCATCGGTATGTCGTAATACCACGTAAATATTATAGAGAGAAGTGGTATCCTGTATATCAAATGAGGCCACGGGTTCAACTGTGGTAGGCCATTCCTGCTGTGGGAATCTTTCAGTGTGTTCAAAAAAATTCACTTTACCACAAGCAGAAAGGAGAAGTGTACAAATACCAATGATGTAAATGACTGTTTTCACAACGCTAAATTAATGACTACAAGGTTTTGGCTAATAAAAGGATATCATAAAACATTCAGGATCTGCTCTTTGGCTTTTTCCAACTCATCTTTCATGAGGATCACACACTGTTGTATCTGTGAATCATATGCTTTAGAACCCATGGTATTGATCTCCCTGCCGAATTCCTGCAGGATAAAAGATAATTTTTTACCCTTACTGCTTTCTTTTTCTGCCAAAATGGATCGAAAATAATCGCAATGATTTTTTAGACGTACTTGCTCCTCACTGATATCGATCTTTTCAATATAATAGATCAGTTCTTGTTCCATTCTATTCGGATCGTAGTTTTCTTTTCCTACATTTTCTTCCAACACTTTCACAATTCCTTCCTTGATCTTTCCTCTACGTAAAGGTTCTAGTGTAGTAATCGTAGCCTGATGTGCTTCAATATTAGCCAATCGAAGATTGAGATCTGCCTCAAGAGATTTTCCCTCATCTTTTCTGTGCTCGTTCAATTGTGCGATTGCTTCTTTCAATACTTTCTCAAATGATTTCCATTCGTCATCAGTAATCATTTCAGTAGATGGAGTAATAACATCAGGTAATTTCAGAATCGTGCTTAGGATATCCCCTTTTTGCAACTGTAACTCATCTGCAAGTTCTGCTACAGGCTGATAGTAGGCTTTAGCCAACTCTTTATTGATACTTACCGGCTTACTGGCTCCGTTTTGTTTGATCGTGATGCTACACTCTACGCTACCACGCTGCAATCCCTCATTTAAGATATTTCTGATCTCAAACTCAAAAGGTTTCAATAAAGAGGGAATGGTTAAACGAAGATCAAATTGTTTGCCATTAAGAGAACGAACTTCTACCAGATAAGTTTTATCCGACAGTGTTTGTTCTGCTCTTCCATAACCGGTCATTGAATATAACATAGCTGTTCTGTTATCAGGTAAAAGTAGTTGAAATGATTCAAACCCGAACAGAGATCAGTGATACAGAACAGATCAGAATGGTTATTGTCTGTTCAAATGAACATGGTATAAATAGTTTCCGGGGATAGAAAGATCAAGTTCGATGGTATAATTTCCTGATTTGGTAATTCGGATCCCATCCGCATTATAATCCGGTATATGATCGGTTGCAGGCCATTGATTACCGAAAAGGATCTGATCCTGATTATTGGCCCTGAACTTAAATTCACCTTCAATCAAATTCACATTGACACGCCAAATACATTCATTATTGGGATCTGGTGTCATTTGAAGATCTTGGGGCAGTTGTGCACCAAGCGCACTACCAAATATTCCCCAACTTTTGATTTTTGTGTAAGACCATGTATTTGTATTCATACTGGCTCGAATCACATAAAAACCTTTTCCACCGAAAATAGATAAAGGTGTTCCATTAAAACCAAATTTTTTACCACCAATATGACCAAAAGTAAAATCACTCCATTGATTTCCACGGATGAATAAAAGTTGAGGATATTCAATCGGGAAAAATACATACCCTTCATATTCTTTCTCACCCGGCTTAGAAACAAGTCG
>JBDKEH010000117.1:0-36729 GCA_039795345.1 Bacteroidota bacterium | reverse complement strand
GCAAATGTGTCATACAGCAGCTTTTGGGCTGCCGGATGTTGTTTCAGGCAATCTTTTACCAATTTCTGTTCGTCTAACATGCAGTGAATTCAGGGATTTGACACGTACAATAGTACTTGCGTTGCATACAACAAAAAATCGGGGCAAAACTACCCGAATCCTTGTCTGAACAACTACCGTTTACACCCTACATTTGCCGTATGAGTATTGCATCAAGGGATAAACAATGTATCTGGCACCCTTTTACCCGACAAAAAAATATGGCAGATCCGATCGCTATTGTCAAGGGTAAAGGCTCCTTATTATTTGATGAACAAGGGAATAGCTATATCGATGCCATCAGTAGCTGGTGGGTGAATTTACATGGACATGCTCATCCTTATATCGCAGAAAAATTATACCGGCAGGCTTTGGAGTTAGAACAGGTCATCTTTGCCGGATTTACGCATCGCCCGGCTGTGGAACTCGCAGAACGTTTACTGACTATTTTACCGGGTACTTTTTCAAGGATATTTTACAGTGATAATGGATCTACCTCTACAGAAGTAGCATTAAAAATGGCGATCCAATATTGGTGGAACCAGGATCAAAAACAAAGAAACAAGATCATCGCTTTCAAAAACAGTTATCATGGTGACACATTTGGAGCTATGAGTGTAAGCGACCGAAGTGTTTTTACACTGGCATTTCATGAGTTACTTTTTGATGTTGTTTTTCTGGATACACCCACACAAGAAAACATCAGTGAGCTAAAAACCATCATGCAGCATCATGCAACAGAAACAGCTGCCTTTATTTATGAGCCATTGGTTCAAGGTGCAGGGGGTATGAATATGTATGACCCTTACCTCCTCAATGAATTATTGAATACAGCCAAGCTAAACGATATCATTTGCATTGCTGACGAGGTGATGACAGGATTCGGAAGAACCGGAAAATTCTTTGCAAGTGAATACATGCATAAAAAGCCGGACATTATTTGTTTGAGTAAAGGTCTTACCGGTGGTACCATGGCATTAGGTGTAACAGCTTGTACCGATCGTATCTATCAGGCCTATGTAGATGATGACGCCATGAAAACATTTTTTCACGGACATTCATTTACAGCTAACCCATTGGCTTGCACAGCTGCATTAGCGAGTCTTGATCTATTGCAAGAAGAAAAATGTATGACTCAAATTGAAAAGATTTGTGCTGCAAATCTTGCTTTTGCCGATCAGTTACGAAAAAGTGCATTACCTGTTAAAGATGTTCGCACACTAGGTACTATTCTTGCCTTTGAGATTGATCAAGGAAAAAAAGAGTACCTGAATCAAGTAAGTACAGTCATTACAAAAAAAGCATTGGATGCAGGCATGTACATTCGCCCATTAGGAAATACCGTTTATATCATGCCTCCTTATTGTATTGAAGAGGAGGAATTGATGAAAGTGTATAGCTTTTTACTTGTGAATTGTCAATGGTGAATTGTGAATTTTTGAGACCTTATTATTGACTATTCACAATTCACCATTGACAATTCACTACTCCCTCTCCTTTTTCGGCGGCTTATAGTCAAAAGGCAACATCGTTGCCAGTTTCTCCCACCAGCCCCAGAAGCCTGATGATATTAAGTCTATTCCTTCAAAGTAACTTCCATTAGCTAATACAGCAATAGCATTTTTCTTTGGAAGAAAGATCTCCGACATGACAGGAGTCTTGGGCTGAACAGAAAGTGAATTTGTTCTTACATATTCAACCGGAACTTGTTTGTATTTGTAAATGATCTGCAGATAGTCGTCAAAATATAACCCGGCAGTAAAACTATCGATTGCAAATGCAATGCTATCACCAGGCAGAAGTTGATTGATCAATACAGCCATTTTTTCAGGCTGTCGCATCACTTTTCGATAATAGTCCGCACTGTCTTTGTTGCCGTTACCCAGTAAACTATCATTTACTACAATATTACCACTTCCATTGATATAGGTTCTTGAGTTATAAATGCTCCGTACTCGTTTCTTTTCCTCTTCACTTACCTTAATGAGCTTTCGCACTTCAAAACCGTTTTCAATTAACTGATTTCTAAACAATGACCGCATAAAATGCATCATCGAACCATAGTAAGCTTCTGAACGATTTTTTTCCCATCGATTCAACAAACGCTTGCGATCTGTTTGGATATCTTCAAAAAGCGGATATCCTTGAAAATAGAAAATTCTTGTTGCATAGTTATATTCAAAAACTTTAAGATCATAACGAAGAATGTATCCAAGTGCTTTATTTTCCAGAATGATGGGCTCATCGGCAAATGCCCGAAGAATATTTTCTTTTTTATTATACCGAAAGCGAATGGTTTCCGGATTTTTAAGTTTGCAATCTGCAGCCAATGCAGATGTTCCGATAAAATTCTCCATGAAAAATGTGCCATATCGTTCCCAACCATTTTTTTCATAGGGTTCAACCACCACTTCCTGCAATACATTGACCTTGGGTTTTAATACCACTTCAATATTCGCAGGGAGCTGAGCATATTGAATAGTGGTTACATATGTCTCATATCCGATGCAGGATACGACAACATCAAAGCGCCCTTGTGGAAATCTATCTAATACAAAGACACCTTCGGCATTGGTCACGGTACCGATGGATGTATTACTCAAAAACACATTGGCCAAATGAATGGGCTGTTTAGTATCGCCAGCAATAACTTTTCCTCTCAATGCAGGTTGTGCAAAAGAGACTTGAAGGCTGTACAACAAAACAAAGAGTACAAATACGATTCTCATGCCATGATTTGAATCAACAATTTCCATGAAAAAAGCCATCCGCCGAGGCGGATGGCTTAAATATTAACGTCATTTAACATTGATCACAATCCAAACAATCCGCTATTCAATAATTGAAGCGTTTTGGTCTTATATTGACTGGGCACAAGTAAAGAGATATTGTGCGTACTTCCGCCATAACTAACCATCGTCACAGGTACTTCCTGAATGGAATTGAATAGCTTCTGTAAAACTGCATCTGTCTGAGCAATCTCATTTCCTACGATGGAAACGATTGTTTGATCTTTATCAACCTCTACTGTTCCAAATGGCTCCAATTCTTTTACAATATGTTTTAAAGCAGTGTCGGTATCAATGGTTACAGATACTGCTACTTCAGAAGTAGTGATCATATCGATAGAGGTGCGGTACTTTTCAAATACTTCAAATACTTTTCTCAAAAAACCATAAGCCAACAACATTCTACTACTCTTGATCTTGATAGCAATGATACCATCTTTTGCAGCTACAGCTTTTACTCCAACACTACCTGCTTCTTTGGTGATCACTGTTCCGGGGGCATCCGGCTGCATCGTGTTCAATAATTTCACCGGAACATTCTCTTGTTGAGCCGGCCAAATACAAGTTGGATGCAAAATTTTAGCTCCGAAATAGGCCAACTCTGCTGCCTCATCAAAACTCAATTGTTCAATGGCTACTGTTTTGTTAACAATACGCGGATCATTATTATGCATGCCATCAATATCTGTCCAAATTTCACAAACAGTTGCCTGTATTGCTGCTGCTACCAATGAAGCTGTATAATCACTGCCACCTCTCTTCAAATTATCAACTTCACCTTTTGAATTACGACAGATATATCCTTGTGTAATGAATAATTTTTTGTCTTTGTGTAACTGTAATTGCTGACTCAACTTCACTTTAATGCTACCCAACTGTGGTTCTTCATTGGCATCAATGGTCATGAACTCTAATGCAGGCAGCAGCATATGATCGATACCCTGCTCTTCCAGATAACAACTGAATAGTTTGGTACTCATCAGTTCACCTTGTGCTAAAATATCTTTATTCAATGCCTCACTGAAAGAGATACGCAAGATGATATTCAGAAATTCAAAATGCTCACTAACGACTGCATTGGCTTTTGTGCGAACAGCATCTGTCTTTACCAAGTCAAGCACAAACTGACGATAATGTGCTTCTAACTGATCAATTTTCTGTTTGGCTGCTTGTCTGTCTGCCTGCGATAAACTGTTACTGATCTCCACCAATGCATTGGTAGTACCGCTTAATGCACTCAGTACTACAATTTTAGGTTCTGCATCTTTGGTGATCAATTGAGATACTTGATGCATACGTTCCGGCTTACCGACGCTGGTGCCACCGAACTTCATTACTTTCATAAGATTCCCCCTCCCCCGATTTTTTAGTTGTTAAATGAGGGGCAAAGGTAAATGATGAGAAGCTATTTTGATAGGTATTTTAAAAGAACGGTTGTTAGTCTGAACAGTGTATCAAGCGATCCAGTTAATATCTAATTTCTCTCCTACAAGTTTTAGGTCTTCCACTACACTTTTCACTATCGGTATTCCTTTTTCTCTTCTCTCTTGCTCATAGGCTCTCTCAGGATCTCCGGGAATCAACACTTTATCGTAGCCTTCTGCAGGTTTTGCAGTACGAAATCGGGTGATCCAATTATCCATGTGTGATTTAAATTCTTCTGCCGGACGAAAAGCATCCACACGCATAGCTCCGAAGAAATGTCCGAGCCCTTTACCGGGCATATTTTCGGGCATCGGTACATAAGCCGGAAATGGTGGTGCCCAGGGACCATAACTACCTCCACTGAGTACTGCTGAAAAGATATCTACAATAGCACCGAGTGCATATCCTTTATGACTGCCATGTTCACGATCACTACCAAGAGGTAACAAAGCGCCTTCTTTCTTCAAGATATTGGCATCGGTTGATGCTTGTCCATCTTTGTCTTGTACCCAACCCAATGGCGCTTCCGCATCTTTCCTTTGTAAGATCTCCAATTTACCATTGGCTGCAGTGGTAGTGGCCATGTCAGCCACAAAAGGTGGTTGCTCACCTGCAGGAATGGCCACTGCGATTGGATTGGTACCCAACATTCTTTCAACTGAAAAAGTAGGCGCTACCAATGCACTGGCATTGGTCATGGCCATACCGATCATTTCATGCTCCAATGCCATCATGGCGTGATAGCCTGCAATTCCAAAGTGATTGGTATTACGTACACTTACCCATCCTGTACCTACTTGTTTTGCTTTTTCAATGGCCACCTTCATAGCAAAAGGTGCTACTACCAAGCCTAAACCGGCATCACCATCTACTACAGCAGTAGAAGGTGTTTCATGAACGATTTGAATATTTGGAGTGGCGTTGATTCTACTCACTTCCCATAAACGAACATAGCCACTAAGTCGTGCTACACCATGACTATCAATACCACGAAGATCTGCAGACAATAAAACAGTGGTTGCGGTTGCTGCATCTATGTCAGAACAGCCCATTTTGAGAAATACATTCTTGGTAAATGTATATAACGACTCATAAGTAAATACTTGATCCATGGCTGCAAGTTACGAAGGGAGTCGCAGTCGTAAAAGCGAACACGAAATATTACTCTTGATCTGCATTGTATATCCCATTCTTAATGGCGTAGATAGCAACACCGGCGGTAGTTTTCACATTCATTTTCTCCAGAATTTTCACACGATGACCTTCAACAGTGCGAGAACTCATGAATAGTAATTCACCAATTTCTTTACTCGTTTTCTCTTCGCAGATCAGTCGGATGATCTCTTTTTCTTTATCGGAAAAAAGTTTGGATGCATCTGCTTTATAAGGATTGAACTCACTCCGGGCTATGAGTTTCACTAATCGGCTTGATGTAGTTTTACAGTAGTAAGGACTTCCGGTATATACCATCCTAATCGCATCAATAATTTCACCACGGTCAGCATTTTTGATGATATAACCCATTGCGCCGGCTTCAAGAGCGTCTATAACTATTGCATCACTATCAAAAGAAGATAAGGCGATGGTTTTGACAGCAGGATACTGCTCTTTGATTATTTTGATTACTTCAATACCATCTAACTCAGGCATTTTCAAATCGGTTAAAACGATATCGGGTTGAAGTTCTTTTGTCATTTGTACCAACTGTTTCCCGTTGGCCGCATCTCCCACTAATTCGAGTGTGGGTTCTTTCATTAATAATAATGAAAGTCCATCTCTGAAAATATCATGATCATCTGCTATTAATATACGAATCGTAGCTAGTTGTTTCATGTTATAAAGGTATTCTGAAAAGATATTCTGTTCCATTTCCAGGTGCTGTTTCAAGATAAACCTTACCCTTTATGATCCCAGCCCTTCGAAGGATATTTTGCAATCCAAGACCTTTACCTTGATCCATCACTTTTTCTTTATCAAATCCACAACCATTGTCTTTTATCAGCATACAGATTTCTTGTCTTTCCTGATACAGTTGAATATTTATTTCAGAAGCGTTAGCATGCTTGATGGTATTGTTCAACACCTCCTGGAATAATCGGAAGATGTGGATCTCTTTTTCTTTTGTGATTGACAAATCATTTAATTGATTATTCAGGTGAATCGATATGCCATTTCCTTCAGACAGTAATTCCGTCATTTCTGTAATCGCCGTTAACAATCCTTTTCGCTGTAGAGTATAAGGCATGATATTATTAGAAATCTCTCTTAACCTTTTGGCGGTATGATCAATATGATTGGCTGTCTTACCCAAGATCATCAGATCATTTTTATCTTTCGTATCCAATAAATGGAGATTCATTTTGATGACAGAGAGAAGTGGACCCAGGTCATCATGAAGATCAGAAGCGATTCGTCCTCTTTCAGTTTCAAGTAATTCAACTTCCATTCGCAAACGATCATCATATTGCCTTGATCTTTTTTTATGTTGACGAATTATGGTCACAAGAAAAAACGCAAGGATGGTACCAATGATCAAGGTGGTAATCAGTATCGTAAGGTAAATTCTTGTTTCGTTGGAATACATAATACGGCTAATGTATACACTAAATGTGCTAAAAAATTCACAATAACCATGATAAAATACACTCCTCTAAAAAAATCATTACTAAACTCCTGTTGGAAAAGGAATAAAGCTTCAATAAAAACACGATAGCTGTAATAAACGATTGAAGTGATACTTATTAAAAAAGTGGCATTTTTCCAGAGTATAATATTATCTTGAAAAATCACTTTATTCAGTTGATTGATAGAGCAAAGAATGAGTACCGTAGAATAATAGATCCTATAATAGGAATTGATTTGAAAAATACTATTAATGATAAGGTTATCAAATACCCATATCACCACACCTATTAAAAAAAGTCCGATAAAATAAAGCTTATTGCTTCGAGAACTCCAGTTGTAAAAGAGCCACAAAAAAATGGGGAATTCAATTAGAACATAACAATTGCTGACAAGTGAACTTTTATAACCTGAATAAATAATGATTTTAATCAGTAATTCGAATATAAGCGCCACGATCAGATAAACGTAAAATGGTTTATAGTAGGTCTTCATTCTTTCTTTACGAATGATGGCATAAACCACTCCCGTAATCATTACCATAACTAGGAAGTAAGCTATGATTTGTTTAATCAGGGCAATCATTCAAATTAACTATTCAATGGTGAAGGCGGGTCAGAACAAAATGGCGGACAGCGGTCTCCTTCTTCTAAAATAAGATCAGATGTTTGAATCATGTCTGCCCCTTTTTCATCCACACCTACTAGTATCGCATGAATGGTATCATCTTTTTGTCTGCCATAATAAATCCTAAGTGATACGCATCCGGGTTGACTTAATAGCGCTGTAACTGATTCTTTACTAAAAGTTTCAGAGTTCACCATTCCTGCCGGGATGTTGGATCTATATAAAGAAGTCATATCAATGGCTTCCTGTAAGGAAATTACATGTTTCATTTTCTCTTAATTATTAGGAATTGTAAATATAGCGGAAGCGTAGATAAAACAGGAGCGGGCTGATCCCCCCATGAACCGACCCGCTCTTGAAATGACCGGTTTGATGTCATAAACAGTTAGCCGGTATTTCAATAATGTCCTGTTATCTGATGAGTTTTCTCCTGATGTCCTGGAAGAAAATCGAAGAACTCTTTTCAAGGCAATATTATTCCATACCTAAAAAAAAGCACTACGTAGAACTACGCAAATATGTACGTATATCTACGGTTTTTACGCGTGTAAATGCTTATTGATGAATAGGTTAAATGGTCAAAATAAAAAAGGAACCATAAGGTTCCTTCATCATTGATTTGTGCTTTGATCCCATTAAAATGGTAAATCATCCATAGGTTCTGTGAGTTCATTGGGAGTAGATACCGCTGGTTGACTGCTATAAGAAGCGGCCTGTGGAGTATATCCACTATTTCCTGCTGATGAACCACCACCTTCATTACCTCTATTACCTACCAACTGAATACTTTGTACTCGCAGTGTAAGCGTTGCACCGTTTCTTCCATCCTGGGTTGTATAGGTTCTCACATCCGGGTTACCCTCTACATAAACTTGGGTTCCTTTTTTGAGGTATGGAACAACACCTGTGCGATCTGTCCAATAAGAACAATCTACCCATACCGTACGGTCTTTTTGTACACCCTGAGCATCTTTATATTTTTCAGTATGTGCTACCGTAAAATTGATCACGTTCTTTCCATTCACGTTGTTCAGTATGGCATCTTTTCCCAAATTACCAATCACTAATAATTTTATCATATCATAAGAGTTTCGGTAAATATCGGCAAAATGACTAATCATGCGTACCGTATTTCCCGCAAATTTTCAACGTTGTTTAAGCAGGTAATGAATTTGGTTTAACAAGCTTTCTGATTTTCAAAGCCCAATTATAAATTGTTTTATATATGCAGGGATTACAACTTACTATACCTACACTACAGGATCACGGACCCATTGTAGAAGCTGAGATTCATACCGATGAAGAAACTTTCTTGAATGTTAAAAATTTCAACGGATATCATACTTATATTACCACTAGATTATTGATAGATACCGGTTCGAATATTTCAGGATTGGATAAATCCATCATCGAACGTTTACAATTGAACCAATACCGTGATGACGCTACCGTTGACGGTGCCGGTGGACGTTATGAATTAAAACTCTTTAGAGCCATTCTCTATCTTCCCATTTTCAGGGAAAAAGCATTACCCATTGATCTTGTAGAAGGCGATTACAGTAACGCCCCCTACGATGGCATCATCGGTAGAGATGTGCTCAGATACTGCAGTTTTGTATACGATGGCTGGAGCAATACCTTCAAACTCATGGCTGTAGACCTCTGATTTTTCGCTATTCGAAACCTCATATATACCGGATCAGCCCTCCTATGCCTCTCAATTCAAGCACTTGCTGTATTTTTGCAGACTAATTTGAATAATATGAGCCGTAAAGGAAAAGTGTTGGTTGCGATGAGTGGCGGTATAGATAGTACCGTTACGGCCCTCATGCTCCATAATGAAGGATATGAAGTGGTTGGCATCACCATGAAAACATGGGATTATGCCAGCAGTGGCACCAGTTCCAAAGAAACCGGTTGTTGCAATATTGATTCTTTCAATGATGCGCGTCAGGCAGCTGTACACCATGGTTTCCCGCATTTTATTCTTGATATCCGTGAAGAGTTTGGCGATTTTGTAATTGAAAACTTTGTAGAAGAATACCTCGCAGGTCGCACGCCCAACCCTTGTGTCATGTGCAATACCCATATTAAATGGCGTGCCTTACTAAAAAGAGCCAATGCGCTGAACTGTGATTTTATCGCTACAGGACATTATGCCGAGATCAGACAACATACCAATGGTCGTTATGTGATCAGTAAAGGATTGGATGAAACCAAAGACCAGAGTTATGTATTGTGGGGACTAGATCAGGAATTATTGAGTAGAACCATCATGCCATTAGGAAAGTACCATAAAAAAGATATCCGCCAGATGGCAATGGATATGGGCTATCCTGAACTTGCTAAAAAGAGCGAGAGTTATGAAATATGTTTTGTTCCCGATAATGATTATCGCGGTTTCTTAAAAAGAAATGTTGATGGACTGGAAGAAAAAGTAAATGGTGGTTGGTTTGTAGATAAATCTGGAAAAAAATTAGGACAGCACAAAGGCTATCCGTTTTATACCATTGGCCAACGTAAAGGACTAGATATTGCATTGGGCAAACCGGCTTATGTAACTGCCATTGATCCTGATACAAATACGGTGGTATTAGGAGATGAAGAAGATCTTGATCAGAACGATATGTTGGTCACCAAAATGAATTGGATCAAATACGATGGTATCACAGATGGCATGGAAGCTATTGCAAAAATTCGTTACAAAGACCGTGGTGCATTAGCCAATCTATATAATCATGAAAATGGTATCAGAACTCGTTTTTATGAAAATGTCAAAAGCATTGCTCCCGGACAAAGCGCTGTGTTTTATGAAGGAAATGATGTGATTGGCGGTGGAATTATTCAGAGAGGGGAGTTAATTAGCATTTAATGCTTTCTTCTAAGTAACGCTGCAAACATCGTATCTGATTTTTGCTGATAACCTGTCATCAATTGTTGTATTACCAATTCAAGTGAATCATTTTCTTCCAATAATTGCTTGACAATTTCTTCATTCTCTCTTCGGAATAAAGAACAGGTAATATATAAAAGATACCCACCCGGTTTTACAGCTTTTGCCACATTCTGACTGATCTTGCGTTGTAGTGCAGTGTACAAGGTTATTTTGTCTGTACTAAAAAAAGCAAGTTGCTCAGGTGTTCTAGACCAAGTACCACTTCCTGTACAGGGAGCATCACAAATCACGAGATCATAAGGTTCCCCGGTAAAATTAAAAGTAGAAACCGACAGGTCTGCTATGAAAGATTCATATTGCTCAATACCGGCTCTGGAGAAGCGCTGTTTCAGATTATAAAGAATGGAACTCCGTGCATCTGATACCGTTAGTGACAGCTTTCCTAAATGATCATAAGTAAGGATAGATTTACCCCCACTAGCCGCACAACAATCCCATACCCTTACAGTTTCAGGCAATTGAGTAGGAAACAATAACCTAACTCTTTGAGAATTTAGATCTTGTATCACTGCTTCTTTATCGATCTCAAGAACGGTATCCAATTTAGTTCCATTAGGCATTGCTAATGTAGTATCTGATAGCTCCTGAAATACGATTTCCGCTTCTTGAAGTTTTGCGCGAACAGTATTTTCAAAACCGGGTCTTATGCGAATGAATAGATCGGGTTGTGTAAACTCACCAATACTCAACAATGGGAGATCAATTCCTGCACTGATCTCATCTTTCCAAGGATAAATATGTTGAATACTAAATACAGGATACAATTGTTCCACAAAAGCAACTCTTTGTTCCAGGTCCTCTTTCCAGTTTTTGATCCAATCAGGTTTATACAAACCTGACCAATACCCGGGTACTTTTTCCGCAAAGAAGAGTGCAATCTTCAATCGCTCTTTCAAAGACAGTTCCTTCAATGCATGCCCCAATCGATAATAGCTGTAACAAAGATGAGCGATGTATTTCCTATCCTTTGCCCCATGTTTTTTTTCCTGCGAAAAATAAGCTTTCAGGTAATGTACAAGTGGCTGCGATCCGTTATATCCTTGAATCAGGGATATAGCAGTATTGAAATATGACTGGAATCGCATCATGGGGAATGGGGTTACATGAGCACGCAACATAACCTCACTTTCAGCGAGATCTGTTTCCAGATGTGCCTTATGAATTTACATTAAAATGTTGAAACCTATACTTCCAGTAAAGTTTTTACCGGGTCTTTTCCAAAGAGCAACAATTCAGGATTCTCAAGTAATTCCTTCACTCGTACGAGGAAGCTAACACTTTCACGTCCGTCAATGATGCGATGATCATAGCTCAAAGCCAGATACATCATCGGGCGAACCACCACCTGACCGTTGATGGCCATAGGTCTCTCC
Organism: Bacteroidota bacterium; assembly: GCA_039795345.1. Taxonomy (GTDB): domain Bacteria; phylum Bacteroidota; class Bacteroidia; order Chitinophagales; family Chitinophagaceae; genus Sediminibacterium. The sequence goes on along the minus strand of JBDKEH010000117.1, from coordinate 24,898 downwards.
TGGATCTTGTGCATTCCTAGAATAGCACTTTGAGGAATATTAATGATAGGAGTACTCATTAAGCTACCAAATACACCTCCATTGGTGATGGTAAAAGTGCCTCCTTGTAATTCTTCTGCTGTTAGTTTACTATCACGCGCTTTTCCTGCCAACTCTACAACTTTCTTTTCAATATCAGCCATGCTTAGACTTTCTACATTACGCATCACCGGCACTGTTAACCCACGAGGTGTACTAACGGCAATGCTGATATCTGCATAATCATGATATACCAATTGATCTCCATCAATATAGGCATTGACTGATGGCCACTCACCCAGTGCAATGGCACATGCTTTTGCAAAGAAGCTCATGAAGCCAAGATTCACACCGTGTAGTTCTTTGAATTTGTCTTTGTATTGTTTACGAACTTCCATGATGCGGGTCATATCCACTTCATTGAAAGTTGTAAGCATAGCAGTCGTATTCTTAGCTTCTACCAAACGCTTACTGATGGTTTTACGCAGGTTACTCATTTTCTCCTGACGTACATTTCTGCTATACAGTTCGCCACCCGCAAATGCTTTCTTTCCTGGATTAGCCAATGCTTCCAACACATCATGCTTAACGATCTTTCCACCGGCACCTGTTGGTTTGATGTTTGATGGATCTACTTTTTTATCTGCAATGATTGCTGATGCTACAGGTGTTGCCTTAATATCATTCGATACTGCTGTTACCGGCGCCTCATTTTTTACAGGTGCAGGTGCCACTGATTCTTTAGCAACGGCAGGTGCTGCAGTACCTTCAGGTTTGGCAGCTGTTTCATCGATTTTTGCCAATACATCACCTATATTAAGCGTATCACCTTCTTTTCCAACAGTGGTAAGTATACCTGCCTGTTCAGCATTTACTTCGAAAGTAGCTTTTTCACTTTCCAGTTCAGCGATCACTTCATCACGCTCAACCCATTCGCCATCTTTTTTCGTCCATTTCAACAAGGTTACTTCGTTAATGGACTCTCCTACTGTTGGTACTTTTATCTCAATCATCGGTGATACCGTTTATTACTTTATAATGATAAGTGTATAAATCAATGCTTAAATAGCAAAGGCTGTGTTAATGATCTCTGCTTGTTCTGCTGCATGTACTTTGGAATAACCTGTGGCTGTAGCTGCACTTGCATTACGACTGATCACACCAAAATTGATGCTTTTCAGATTCATTTGCAGGAAAGAAGCTGCACCCATATTCAAAGGTTCTTCTTGTACCCAGAACCAAGTTGCTTTATTATATTTCTTATGCAATGCCTCCAATTGTTTTTGTGGCAATGGATACAATTGCTCTAATCGAACGATCGCTATATCCTCTCTGTTTTCTTTTTGTTGCTTATCTGATAATTCAAAGAAGAGTTTACCTGTACACAACAATACCTTTTTCACTTGTGCCGGATTCTTTACAAATGCATCATCGATCACTTCTTTGAATCCCCCCTCAGATAACTCAGTAATGCTGCTATAAGTAGCAGGATTCCTCAAGTTGGCCTTTGGAGAGAAATTGATCATCGGCTTACGGAAATTCCATGCGAGTTGACGACGAAATGCATGGAAAAGATTTGCTGCACTAGTAATATTCGTGATGACCATGTTCAATTCAGCACACATTTGCAGAAAACGCTCCAATCTTGCACTGCTATGTTCAGGGCCTTGACCTTCATATCCATGAGGCAACAACATTACCACACCATTTTGACGCTGCCATTTTTGTTCACCTGCTGCAATAAATTGATCGATCATGGTTTGCGCACCATTACAAAAGTCTCCGAACTGCGCTTCCCAAATCACCAAAGCATTGGGATTTGCCATTGCATAACCATATTCAAATCCAAGTACACCATACTCACTCAACAGAGAATTATAAATACGGAAAGACTCTTGGCTCTCTGTAAAATGATTCAGACGGTTGTAGCCTTTATTGGTATTCTCATCACGCAGAATTGCATGTCTGTGACTGAATGTTCCTCGCTGAACATCTTGTCCACTCATACGTACAATGTTTCCTTCCATGAGAATAGAACCATATGCCAGTAATTCTGCGGTTGCCCAGTCGATTTTATTTTCTGTTTCCAGCAATTTTATTTTATCCTGCAACAGTTTCTCAACTTTCTTCAATGGCTTGAACTCTGCAGGCCATGTCATGAGTTTTCCGAACATTTGTTGAATCTGATCCTGAGGTACCGCTGTTACCGGAGACTGATCAAAATCTTCTTCAGTTGCTTTTCGCATACTCTTCCAAACCAATTCCGGAGTTTGATATTTGTAAGGGAGTGGATTTTGCTTTACTTCATCCAAACGCTCTTGTAAATCAGCCCAGAATTTCTTCTCCATTTCTTTTGCCAGCTGCTGTGCATCCGGTTCACCATTTTGGATCAGGTATTGGGTGTAGATCTCACGTGGATTCTGGTGTTTATCAATGAGTGCATACAATTGTGGTTGTGTATACTTAGGATCATCACCTTCATTGTGTCCGTGTTTACGGTAACAAACCATATCAATGAAAATGTCAGAATTGAATTCCTGACGATAGCGCGTTGCGATCTCTGCACATTTCACGACGGCTTCAGCGTCATCACCGTTGACATGTAAAACAGGTGCCTGAACCATTGAAGCAATAGAAGTACAATAATCCGCACTTCTTGCATCATCAAAATCAGTAGTAAATCCGATCTGGTTATTGATCACATAGTGAATCGTACCACCTGTGTAATATCCACGTAGATTGCTCATTTGTAAAACTTCATACACAATGCCTTGTCCGGCTACCGATGCATCACCATGAATCAGGATCGGAAGTATTTTATCAAAATCACTGTTGTACAGTACATCCGCTTTTGCTCTTGCAAAACCAACCACTACAGGATCTACGGCTTCCAAGTGCGATGGGTTAGGCATGAGTTTTAAATGAATGGTCTTTTGCTCAGGCGTTTGGATCTCACTTCCATAACCCATATGATATTTAACGTCACCACTTCCCATGGTTTGATCCATCACAGCGGTTCCTTCAAATTCGCTGAATATTTGTTCATAGGTTTTACCCATGATATTGGCGAGTACATTCAAACGCCCACGATGTGCCATTCCAATCACTACTTCCTGCACTTCATGGTTGGCAGCTACATTGATGATAGCATCCAATGCAGCGATGGTGGTTTCCCCACCTTCCAATGAAAAACGTTTTTGACCGATGTATTTTGTGTGCAGAAATTTTTCAAACATCACACCCTGGTTCAACTTTTCCAGTATGCGTTTCTTTTTATCCAAAGAAAGCGGCTGTACGAACTGCTGCTCCATTTCACGCGTAAGCCAATCGATCTTTTTCTGATCACTGATATACTTGAATTCAATACCTACATTCGATGCATAGCAGTTATTGAGATGTGCAAGAATATTTTTAAGTGTAGTAGCTCCTAATCCGATCAAATTTCCCGCTTGGTAAGTGGTATTGAGATCAGCTTCTGACAAACCAAAAAAAGAAAGATCCAAATTCGCACCTCGATCTTTTCTTTGGCGAATCGGATTTGTTTTCGCAATCAAATGACCTTTATTACGATAACCAAGGATCAAACGATACACTTTGATCTCTTTCATCCAGTCAATGCTTTCAGCAGCAGTCATTTGACCGTTACTGGTCACTACGGTTCCTGAGGCATTTGAAACAGCAAAATCAAAACCTTCAAAAAATTTCTTCAGATCCGGATCCACTGATTCAGGGTTCTGAACAAATTCCTGATATAGACTCTCAATGTATGCAGGATGGGAGTTTGTAATATACGAAAAATCCTTCATGTGTAATGATTGTACAACTGATTTGATAAACAGGTTGGCAAATATCGGTCATTGAAGGCAGAAAAATTGTCTAAATTTTAATGAAAATCCATTGAAAATTAACTGAGCTTCATTGCGCAGAAATCAAGCCAGAAGCACACAGGTTATAGGGGTATTCAGCTATAAATCAGGGTTCTTGGACTTTTTTTGATAAAAATTTCCTCTTTTGGTTCTGAGTCCTTACCTTTGCCGTCCTGAAAAAAAAGAACAATGGCAAATCATTCAGCTACTAAGAAAGATGTGAGACAAGCTGCTAAGCGTCGTGATCGTAATCGTTATTATGGTAAAACTACCCGTAACGCTATCCGCGACTTGAAAGCCGGTACAGACGTGAAAGCGTATACCGAAGAGCTGCCTAACGTTATTTCTATGATCGATAAGTTAGCAAAGCGTGGCATCATCCACAAAAACAAAGCTGCTAACCTGAAGAGCAAATTAGCAAAGAAAGCGAACGTAACTGCTTAATTTTTAAGCTTTTCGTTGAACATATTGAACCAGCCTTTGGCTGGTTTTTTTATTGTGCCATATTAGCTTTTGGTAAACTAACGGTGAAACGGTTCACCTGATTAGGCATCGGCGTGTAAGTCAAACTGCCTTTATGCATGGTGAGTATTCGATGCACGATGGTTAACCCTAACCCTACTCCCGAAACTTTTTGTCGGGCCTGCTGTCCCCTAAAAAATGGAATCATGATCTTCTCACGTTCTTCCTCACTTAAATGTTCACCTCGGGTTTCAACATGAACCAATATATCACGTTCTACAAACTCTAGGAAGATCTCAACTTTTTTATTGACTGAATAGAGGTAGCCATTTCTGATCAAATTACTGAACATCGATTTCAGCAAAGCTTCATTACCTCGAACGTTGAGGTCATCATCAGAAGAAGGTGTATTGGAAAAAACCAGAGAGATGCCAATATCAGGGAACATTTTAACACTGATACTGATCTTATCGTACAGTATTTCATCTACTCTACATATAGGCCATAATTCGTCAAATCCCTGTTGCTCAAATTGGGAGATCAATAATAGCGAGTTCGTCAGCTCGATCATTCGTTCCTGATCTTGTTGCAAGGAGGCCAATACGGTACGATAACCTTCTTCATTCAAGTTGTTTTTCAATGCCGACTCTGTATGTGATAACATCGTAGCAAGAGGTGTACGTAATTCATGTGAGGCATGATGAACAAAACTTCGCTGAAACTCAAAGGTCTTTTCCAGACGCGACAGCATCGCATTGAATTTACTTGCGATCATATCAATCTCTGCGATCTGTGCATTTTCCAATATGCGTTTCTTTAAGTCAATACCCGTCACATCTGCCATTTGTTTTCCCAGTTCAAGAAGTGGGCGAGTGAAAGACTTACTTAACCAGTAAGAAAGAATACCTGTGATGATCAATGCCAGAAGAGATGTGAAGACCAGTATCCACATCAGTCTCAATAGTTGTTCCTGCCCCACTACATCAATACCTGAAACAATTACGTTGGCCTTACTGGAGGAGAAATATACATTGGCATAGAGCCTATTATCATCAGCTTTTTTTAGTTCCTTATTTTCCTTTAGATCTGTTATGATCTTTTTGTAGCTGCCAAGTTGTATGGTTGAAGGATATGCAAAAACTACATTACGCAATGAATCTAGAATTACAATTTCTTCGCCTGCAAGAATATTTTTTTGTATTTCGTTAAAAAAAACCAACTCTACCGGAGACTGATAGCGAAGCTGTTTTTGATAAAATCCATAAAACTCCTCGCCTTCATGTTGTAGCCGCTTGGTGAACTCTTCTTTTCTAAAATCTGCATATAGAAAATAGATCGCAACAAAACAAGTGAGTAAGATCACTGCTACTACTGCAGTAAAACGAAGTGCAAAACGGAGTTTAAAACTCATCCTACCTTATTTATTTGATGTAATAACCAAATCCGGGTTTAGTATGGATCAGTTTTTGCTCGAATGGCTTATCGATCTTATTACGCAGGAAACTGATATACACTTCAATGGTGTTGGTCCCTGTATCAAAACTCAGATCCCATACTTTTTCTAAGATCTCTTGTTTCGAGATCACTCTCTCGCGATTACGGGCAAGCAATGTAAGCAGTGTAAATTCCTTCGCTGTTAAATTGATATTGATACCGGCTCTTACCACTGATTTATTTTTCATGTCAATGGTCAGATCATCTACTACAATCTTTTCATCTTCCGGTCCTTTATCAGATCTTTTCAGTAATGCTTTCAAGCGAACGAATAACTCTTCAAAATGAAAAGGTTTCACCAGATAATCATCTGCTCCTAGATCAAAAGCTTCCACTTTATCCTGTATCTGACCAATTGCGGTAAGCATAATGATCGGGATGGTTTTATTCGCTGCCCTGAACTCCTTACAAAGTTCTAATCCGCTTTTATAGGGCAAATTCACGTCCAATAAAATAATAGAATAAGTTTTTGATTGAAATGCCAGTTCTGCTTCTCGCCCATCAACAGCCAGATCCACTTGGTATCCCTGACGTTTGAGCTCGTCCCTCACAATAGGTCCAAGCTTTGCTTCATCCTCAACTAGTAAAATACTATGCAGGTTTTCCATTACTTTGAATAAATTTTCAAATTGAAAATAATGAAAAAAACACTGCTTATCCTACAACTATTTCTGTCTCAACAAATATTTGCACAGAAATGGCAAACCATCTTTGAACAAACATCAGGCAAACAGACCGTTACATACGAAGAATGCGTTCGCTATTACAAGTCATTGGATGCATCTTTTGCAACCATTACTATCAAGGAATTCGGACTTACGGATGCAGGATATCCATTACACCTTGTACTTTTCAGCACTGATAAAACCCATGATCCGGAGATATGGCATAAAAAGAACAAACTGGTCATCATGATCAACAATGGGATCCATCCGGGTGAGCCCGATGGTATCGATGCCAGTATGATGTTTTTACGAGACCTCGCTACGGGAAAGATCAAAGCACCTGATAACGTGGTATTCGGGATCATTCCTGTTTACAATATTGGTGGTAGTTTGAATAGAAGTCCGTTCTCAAGAGTGAACCAGAATGGTCCGGAGAGCTACGGCTTCAGAGGCAATGCCCAAAACCTTGATCTAAACCGCGATTTTATCAAGAACGATAGTCGCAATGCCAAAGAATTTGCCAAGATCTTTCATTATTTGAATCCGGATATTTTAGTAGACAACCATGTGAGTGATGGTGCAGATTACCAACATACCATGACTTTGCTCACATCCCAGCATAACAAACTGGGTCCGATCATGGGTGCTTATTTACATGATGTTTTTGAACCATCTCTATATAAAGGAATGGAGCAAAGAAATTGGAACCTAATTCCTTATGTGAGTTTTGAAGGAGGAAATCCTGAGAGAAACTGGACTGCTTTTTATGATGCTCCCAGATATAGCAGTGGTTATGCTGCATTGTTTCAAACCATGGCATTTATGCCCGAGACACATATGCTGAAGCCTTATGACCAGCGTGTAAAAAGCACATATGACTTGATGCAAACTTTTTTAGAAGAAGGTGCTAAACAAGCCAATGCTATCAAAACAACCAGAAAGAAAGCAATTGATGCCGTAAAGCAACAACTGGAGTTTCCGCAAACCTACCGTGTTGATACCACTCGTTTTGATCAGATCAAATTCATGGGATATACCTCCGCTCAAAAAGTCAGTGAAGTAACAGGAATGAACAGAATGTATTATGATCGATCTAAACCCTATACCAAAGAGATCAAGTACTACAATTACTTCAAAGGGGAACAACTGATCAGCAAACCCAAAGCATATATCATACCGCAAGGATGGCATGAAGTAATTGAACGACTATCGATCAATCGCGTGCAAATGCAAAGATTAAAGAAGGATACCGTTATTCAAGTAGAAGTATCCAGAGTAACAGATTACAGAACAGCAACAAGATCATTTGAAAAACATTATCGCCAATCAGGTATACGTATGTCACAGCAAACAGAAAACATTCGTTTTCTAAAGGGAGACTATATCATTTATACCGGACAAGCTGCTGATCGTTTTCTGATCGAAACATTGGAAACAGGAACCGATGACAGTTATTTTTCCTGGAACTTTTTTGATGCCATCCTGCAACAGAAAGAAGGTTATAGCAATTACAGATGGGAAGATGTGGCTGCGATTTATTTAAAAGAACATCCCGAGGTAAAAGCAGAATTGGATGCAAAAAAGAAAGCAGATGAAAAGTTCGCTGCATCTGCCAATGCTCAATTGGATTTTGTCTACAAGAAATCACCTTACTATGAGCCGGCACATATGAGGTATCCGGTGTTTAGGCTGAAGTAAAGAAGATGTCCATAGTCCATGGACCATGGTCTATGGACTATGGACTACTGCTCATACCCCCTCAACTTCTTCGCAATAAACACAGAAGAGAGTACTATGATGATGCTGAGATAACCAACCCATGAGTAGTGAACAATGGTATGATCAGGTTTACTAATGACGATCATACCGGCGATCAGCGATGCAATTCCTGAAAACAACTGTTGTACGGATCCATTAAAGCTCATGAAACTACCTCTTTGTTCTGCCGGCACTACATTACTGATAATAGCCTGCGCCGGAATACCTCTTCCCGTGCTTAACACAAACCAGATACCCGTCACCATCAATACATAATAATACTTGATAGCGGGCATATTAGTGATCAGAAATATAGGAATCAGCGATATCAATGCAAAGAACATAAAAGTGTTATGTTTCCCATACTTATCAGCCATCTTACCGATCAATGGAGAGGTGATAAAAGTGGCAATACCACCTACCATGTAAATCATATTACGTTGTGTATCCGTAAATCCTACATTGAATTCCATATATGGATTTAAAAAAGGGATGATCAAAAAATGTCCCAGCATCAATGCAGCAGATAAACCCAATGCAACCAACTGCATTCTACTGGTCATCACATTTTTTAGCATGACGATAGGCTTCACTCTTGGTCCATGGATATGTGAAGACATGGAAGGCAGATAACGCATCAACAACACCGTTATGATGATACCTAACCCTCCGATCGATAAGAAAGGAGAATGCCATCCTAACCATCCGGCCAAATACAAAGCAGAAGGAACTCCTATAATGGAAGCCAAAGAAAAAGCAGAAAATAAAATACCCATGGCTTGCCCTCTTTTCTCATAAGGAAAACTATCAGCAACGATACTCAATACTTGTGCACCGATCAATCCACCAAATAAACCGGCAGTGATCCTAGCAAGTAATAACAATAAATAAGAAGGAGCAATACCACAGCAAAGGGTACCGATTGTAAATCCGATATAACCAAAAAGCAATACTTTTTTTCGATCGTAACCGTCTACATAAAAGGCTGCAGCAAAGCCAGATACAGCCGCACTGATACTGTAAGAAGCCACGATCACGCTGAATTGTCCGGGTGTGATGTTGAAATAAGGCATCAAAAAATTACCCAAAGGCATCATCACCATGAAATCGAGTATATGGGTAAAGTTGACACTTGCTAATAAGATCAATAAAATCCTTTCTTTCCAATTCATAATCAGCTTTTAAAAAATCCGGGGATAAGGTTAATAATCCTGCATAAAAAAAGTAACCCGATTGAGTTACCTTTTTATTTATTGTTGCACCTTTTTCACTTCTCCGCTACCACTTACTTTTTGAGACACGACTGCTTCCCCTTTGTAATAGACAGAACCTATTCCACTAATGGATACATCCAATTTATTATCAGCAAATATTTTCACATCTCCACTTCCGGAGATTTTTACAGAAGCGTTTTCCGCTTTTAAAGTCTCGGCATTACAATCTCCGATACCACTGATTTGAATTTTCGCATCTCGAGTTTCACCTGAAAGTACTAGAGACCCACTGCCACTGATCTTTGCATCCAGCTCCGGCGTATTCGTTTCTAAACGCAAATCCCCCACTCCGGAAACACTTAGTTTCAAACGATCAGAACCGGTAAATTTATTCATGCCAATGATGCTTCCTGAACCTGACAATTTTAACTGCTCAAGTTGAGCAGTGGTAATATACACTTTCATTTTTTCACTGGTAATGAAGTTGATATTCCCTCTCATTCTGACGATCAATTCATCACCGTCCATTTCTGTAATGATGTATTCCTGAAGATTCTCATCAGCTTCTACTTTTACAGTTGTTGCTGTTCCTTGGGTCAGTTCTACATCCATAAATCCTTTTAAATGAATTTTCCTTGCCGTAAGCCCCTCTCTCTCCTCAACCGTTACATTTCCATTACCTTTTACCCTTTTTGACCCATTAAATACACAGGATCCTAACAGTGAAACCAAGGCTACTGTGATGAAAAAAATTCTCATGTTGTTGGTTTAAGACTTCGAAATTATCAAAAAGGACCCTGAATCCATTACCATTCCTGTGGATTTTATGACCATTTATACGGTCTCAAGACCACCAAATTTCATTTACCTTCGCGCCATGACAGAAAAAATCCTCATTCTTGATTTCGGTAGTCAGTATACCCAATTGATCGCTAGGGCCGTTCGTGAAGCCAATGTGTATTGTGAGATCATTCCTTTTCATAAACCTTTTGAATACGAAAAAGGTCTCAAAGGAATCATTCTCAGTGGCTCTCCATTCAGTGTCAATGAAGAAAATGCTCCCAATGTCGATATCGCTGAAATGATCAGCAAATTACCCGTATTGGGAGTTTGTTACGGTGCTCAGTTGACAGCGAAGAATTTTGGAGGACGTGTAGATAAATCGAATAAGAGAGAATATGGTCGTGCTAAAATGGAAGTGCTGAAAGAAGACCAACTGTTGATGGGTGTAGCCAACGGATCACAGGTGTGGATGAGTCATAGTGATTCGATCGTTGCATTACCGGAAGGATTTGAGATCACGGCAGTAACGGAAAGCATCCCGGTTGCAGCCTTCAAGAAAAATGGAACAGATACTTGTCCATTATATGGTATTCAATTTCATCCGGAAGTATATCATTCAACTGAAGGAAAGAAAATCATCAAAAACTTCCTTGTCAATATTTGTGGATGTACACAAGATTGGACACCGGCTTCTTTTGTACATGAAACGGTTGAACAATTGAAAAAACAAATCGGTGATCATCATGTGATCATGGCTTTGAGTGGTGGGGTAGATAGTACAGTTGCTGCCACATTGATCAGTAAAGCTATTGGTAACAGATTACATGGCATATTTGTAGACAATGGCGTCTTAAGAAAAGATGAATTCAAGCAGGTACTGGATACTTATAAAACCATCGGTCTCAACGTTACCGGTATTGATGCCAGTCAGCGTTTTTATGATGAATTCAAAGACAAGACCGACCCTGAAGCCAAAAGAAAAGTGATTGGCAAATTATTTATTGATGTATTTCAGGAAGAAGCGAAAAAAGTAGCCGGTGTAAAATTTCTGGGACAAGGCACTATTTATCCTGATGTGATTGAAAGCGTAAGTGTACATGGACCATCACAAACCATTAAATCGCATCATAATGTAGGAGGTTTACCGGACACTATGCACTTGGATCTGGTAGAACCGCTGCGATACCTGTTTAAAGATGAAGTAAGAAAAGTAGGATTAGAATTGGGTATCCCTGCAGACATGATCAATCGTCACCCATTCCCCGGCCCTGGGCTTGCTATCAGAATATTGGGAGAAGTAACTGCAGAAAAAGTGGCTTTATTGCAAGCTGCCGATGATATTTATATCAAAGCATTGAAATCTTTTGATCTCTATAAAGATGTTTGGCAGGCAGGAGCTATATTGTTACCTGTTAAGAGTGTAGGTGTAATGGGTGATGAAAGAACTTATGAGTTTACGGTAGCCCTCAGAGCCGTTACTTCTGTAGATGGCATGACCGCAGATTGGGCTCATTTGCCTTATGAGTTTCTGGCGCATGTTTCCAATGAGATCATTAATAACGTTAGAGGCATCAATAGAGTGGTATATGACATCAGTAGCAAACCACCTGCTACCATCGAGTGGGAATAGGCATTATTTTTGAATAGTTAAGATCACTTATGCGTACACTTAAAAAGTTTATACTCGTATTCATCATTCTGATCAGTTACTATTCTGCTTCCGCACAAGAACAACCAAAAGTTTGGAAAGTAGCTGTATTTGCACCCGTATATCTTGATTCTGCTTACACACAAGATGGCAATTACCGCTTGGGCAATCAGATACTACCTCGCTATATGATGCCGGGTCTGGATTTTTATAATGGTGTGATGTTGGCCATCGATTCACTCAATGCAGAGAAGCAACCAGTTGAAGTTATTTTTTACGATTCAAAGAGTGTAAAGGGAAATCCCATTAACGCCATTCAAGATTCTGCGCTTGCAGATGTTTCATTGATCATAGCTTCTTTTAATAACAGAAACGAGATCAAACCATTGTCTGATTTTGCATTAGAACATGAAATTCCTCTGATCTCTGCTACCTACCCCAATGATGCGGGCCTCACCGAAAATCCTTATTTCATCCTGATCAATCCAACTTTAAGAACACATTTAGAAGGTATTTATAATTATTTACAAAGAGTCTATCCTACCAGCACAATGACCATGTTCCGAAGAAAAGGTGCGGTAGAAGACATGATACAAAATGGTTTTGCAGATATCGCCAAAAGCTCAAAATCGGTTCCTTTAAAGATCAAAACCATTGAGTTAACAGACAGCTTTACAACTAGTCAAGTGATCGCTTATTTAGACAGTAGCCGTCAAAACATTGTAATCTGTGGATCCTTGAATGAAAGTTTTGGAACCAATCTTGTAAAATCACTCAGTGAGTCAAAGAAATACAGAAGTATTGCAATTGGTATGCCTACATGGGATGCTTTAAGAGGCGTTGATAGAAATGTAGAGATCCTTTATACCACGCCCTATCACTTCATTAGAACAGATAAGTTAGGATTGGATATTACCAATACTTATCGAAACAAATTTTCAGGTAGGCCTAGTGATATGGTTTTTAAAGGGTTTGAAGCCATGTATCGTTTTACCAAACTATTGATTAAACATGAAGGGGCACTCATGAAAAATCTTTCAGACAAGAGCTTGAAACTTTTTAATGATTTCGATATCCAACCTGTAAAACCCTATAGCAACAATTCCAACGCAGTTGACTATTTGGAAAATAAAAAACTGTACTACATCCGCAAAATGGATGGTCAGATCCGTTCCGTTAATTAATCTCAACAAAATATGGGTCTCCTTGTTATTGTTGCATGAAAGATTTCAAAGGCAACAAATCTTCTTTACCCTCAAAGATCTGTGTTACCTGTCAACGCCCATTCTCTTGGCGTAAAAAATGGGAAAAGGTTTGGGAGGATGTAAAGTATTGTTCTGATAAATGCAGGAGGAAGCCACAAGCTGCAAACTACAGGATACAAGGAAGAAGTTGAAAGCCTCAAGTTTCACGGCACTGGTTACAAGAAATTATATGCAATAATAAAAATTAGTTCATAACTTTTTTGCAAAGCTTGAAGCTTGTAGCTTGAGGCTTACAGCTTATCATGGCACTTATCACATTTACAGATCAGGGACTTTTTTGTGAGGCGGGTCAATTTTACATTGATCCTTGGCGTCCTGTTGACCATGCTGTTATTACTCATGCTCATAGTGATCACGCGCGTTGGGGATCCGGACATTATCTCTGTCATCATGATACTTTACCCATTTTACGTTTACGATTGGGTAATATTCAGGCACAATCGGTTGCTTGGGGCGAGGTTGTTTATAAAAATGGCGTTAAGATATCACTACATCCTGCCGGACATATCATTGGTTCTTCACAAATAAGAATTGAATACAAAGGCGAAGTGTATGTAGTTAGTGGAGATTATAAAACAGAACCAGATGGCATCAGTGGAAATTTTGAACCAATTCGTTGTCATACATTCTTGACGGAATCAACTTTTGCGCTTCCGATTTATCAGTGGGAGCCTCAGGAAACCATGTTTGATAAGATCGGAAAATGGATAGAGAGCAATCAGCAAGAAGGAAAAGCCAGTGTATTGATCGCATATAGCTTGGGAAAAGCACAAAGAATTTTACAGGCCATCACACCTGTCACCCAAAATATTTTCGTTCATGGCGCAATCTGGAATACACACAAGATATTACAAGATCATGGTATCCACTTGCCGGATGTTCAAAAAGTGACGCCTGATATACCGAAAGAAAAATTTCGCTCTTCCGTTGTTATTGCACCACCAGGCGCCATTGAAAGTAGTTGGATGAAAAGATTTCAACCCTATGCAACGGCTGTCTGCAGCGGCTGGATGCAGGTGCGTGGAAATTTCAGAAGAAATAATACTGACGCCGGTTTCGCACTAAGTGATCATGCTGACTGGAACGGGTTACTTAGTGCAATAGAAGCAACAGGTGCATCTAAAGTTTTTGTGACGCATGGATTTCAATCTGTATTAAGTCGATACTTGAATGAAAAAGGTATTGAAGCAGCAGAGGTGAAAACAGCATATGGTGAAGAAGAAACAATATCTCTTACAGAAAACCCTGATGAACTATGAAAGCCTTTGCATCATTGGTTCAGCTGTTGGGAAATGCAACCGGTGTTCTGGAAAAACTGAACGCCTTATCACATTTTTTTTCTACCGCACACCCCAAAGACAGGGTTTGGGTAATTGCTATTTTTAGTGGCAGAAGACCTAAAAGAGCTATCAGCACCAGTCAATTAAAACAATGGTGCATTGAATCAACATCTTTACAAGAATGGCTTTTCGAAGAATGTTATCACACTGTAGGAGACCTTGCTGAAACAATCGGATTATTATTACCTACCGTTTCTTCCAAAAAGGAAAATCCACCACTCCATTATTACATAGAGCAATTGATCCTGCTACAAAACGAGGACGAAGAACAAAAAAAGAAATTCATAACACAAGTCTGGCAAGAGTTAGCAAGAGATGAACTTTTTGTATTCAATAAGTTGATCACCGGCGGATTCAGAATTGGTGTTTCACAAAAAATGATGGTGAATGCATTAGCCAAGGCTACAACATTAGATGCTTCTTTGGTAGCGCATAAAATCAGTGGCAATTGGAACCCTCAAACCGTTTCTTTTGAACAACTATTGTTAGCTGATGATGGCAACCATGACGATTCTAGACCTTACCCATTTTACTTGGCGCATGCATTGGATGATGAGCCGCATGAGTTGGGCGACCCTTCTGAATGGCAAGCGGAATGGAAATGGGATGGTATCAGAGGACAGATCATTAAAAGAAATGGTACACATTATGTTTGGAGTCGTGGCGAAGAACTCATGACCGATAAATTTCCTGAATACCTCTCTTTTGTTAATGCCATACCCGATGGAACAGTAATGGATGGAGAAATTATACCCGCTAAAGATGGTGTTCCTCTTCCCTTTAGTGTTTTACAAACAAGAATTGGCAGAAAGACCATAACAAAAAAACAATTACAAGAAGCTCCCGTTTCTTTCTTTGCCTATGATCTCTTAGAATGGGAAGGAAATGATATCAGACATTTATCAACTGCTGAAAGAAGAGTACTCTTAGAAAATTTAGTATCAACGCTTCAACATACGTCTAATCTGTACCTATCATCATCAATCGCTTTCAATCATTGGGATGAACTTATCACAATCCGAGAAAATGCCAGAGAGCATCACGCTGAAGGACTCATGCTCAAAAGAAAAAAAGGACCTTATCAGGTAGGAAGAAAAACAGGAGATTGGTGGAAATGGAAAATAGACCCATTGACCATTGATGCAGTGATGATTTATGCACAAAAAGGACACGGACGCAGAAGTAATCTTTATACCGACTACACTTTTGCAGTGAAAGATGGAGATAAACTGGTAAGTTTTACCAAAGCGTATTCCGGACTCACGGATAAAGAATTTGTACAGGTAGATGCTTTTGTGAAAAACAACTCAATTGAAAAATTCGGACCGGTAAGAACAGTAAAACCTGAATTGGTATTTGAGATCGCATTTGAAGGAATTGCGGCATCGAACAGACATAAAAGTGGTGTAGCATTGCGTTTTCCCAGAATCAATAAATGGAGAACCGATAAAAAACCTGATGAAATCAATACATTAGATGATCTAAAACAGCTATTGGCTGTATATGGAAAATGAAACTGATCAACACCCAGGGATATAAGGTAATTGAAGATTGGCTATCCTCTAAAGGATACAGTCCATTTGCTTTTCAGGCTGAGACCTGGGAACATATTTTTAAAGGTCATTCCGGTTTGGTAAATGCACCTACAGGATGCGGTAAAACATTTTCCGTATTTCTTGGAGCCGTCATACAATTCATCAATCAACATCCTGAAACATTCAGATCATCCAAGAAAAATGGACTTCAATTATTATGGATCACTCCCCTACGTGCGCTTGCAAAAGATATTGGAAGAGCCATGGAAGAAGCGATCCAAGAAATAGGGATATCCTGGCAAGTAGGCATCAGAAATGGTGATACAGATACTTCAGAAAGGCAGAAGCAGAAAAGAAATATGCCGGAGGTATTGATCATCACACCTGAAAGTCTGCATTTGCTACTTGCACAAAAGGGATATCCGGAGACGTTCAAATCTCTGTCACTGATTGCAGTTGATGAATGGCATGAACTACTGGGTGGAAAGAGAGGAGTATTGGTTGAATTAGCTGTATCTCGACTTGTTGCATTGGCTCAACAACAGTCAACAGCATTATCCATATGGGGCATTAGCGCTACGATTGGGAATTTAGAACAGGCTATGGAGGTGTTATTGTTTCCATCAAAGAATAAGGGGCATATTGTACGAGCCAACATTCATAAACCGATTGAAGTACGTTCTGTCATTCCTGATGAAATAGAAAAGTATCCATGGGCAGGTCATTTGGGCATTAAATTGGCAGAGAAAATTGTTCCGATTATTGAACAAAGTAATACCACTCTGATCTTTATCAATACCAGGGGGATGAGTGAAACATGGTATCAAACCCTACTCAATGTAGCACCACAACTAGCAGGAGCCATTGCATTACACCATGGAAGTATAGAACAAGAATTAAGATTGTGGGTAGAAGACGCATTGCATACTCAAAAACTAAAAGCTGTGGTATGCACGGCTAGTCTAGATCTGGGCGTTGATTTCCGTCCTGTAGATACAGTGATACAAGTGGGATCCCCTAAAGGAGTGGCGAGATTTTTACAAAGAGCAGGAAGAAGTGGGCATCAACCCGGAGAGATCAGTAAAATTTATTTCCTACCTACACATTCGCTGGAATTAGTAGAAGCTGCTGCGTTAAAAAAAGCCATTGGCGAGGTTGCAATTGAAACTCGTGATCCCTTGCTTTTATGTTTTGATGTTTTATTGCAATATCTCTGTACACTCGCAATTAGCGAAGGATTCAGAGCAAATGAAATGTTTGAAGAGATCAAAACAACACACTGTTTCAATGAAATGAATGAACAGGAATGGCAGGAAGTTCTGTTACATATCACACAGGGAGGTACCGCACTACAGCAATATGACGAGTATCGAAAAGTTGAAATAGAAAATGGCTTGTATCGAATCAAAAGTAGAAGAATTGCCATGCGTCATCGGATGCATATCGGCACGATCGTGAGTGATGCAATGTTAAAAGTCAAACTGATGAATGGGAAATTCATTGGTGTCATTGAAGAATGGTTTATCAGCAGACTAGAGCCGGGTACCGTATTCACACTCGCAGGCAGAAATCTGGAGTTGATCGGGATCAAAGAAATGACGGTTACTGTAAAACCTTCTGCTTCAAAGAAATCAATTGTACCCAGTTGGATGGGAGGAAGAATGCCATTGACTGCTAATCTTGGTTTGATGCTCAGAAAAACATTGGACATTGCACTGACCAAAAAAGCCAAAGATCCCGAATTAAAAGCATTAACACCCTTGTTTGAATTACAAGAGCAGTTGTCACATATTCCTAAAGAGAATGAACTACTCATAGAGCATATTGAAACAAAAGATGGTTTTCATTTATTCGTATACCCATTCGAAGGACGTTTGGTACATGAGGCCATGGCAGCATTATTGGCATGGCGTATCAGTCGGAAAATACCGATCACTTTTTCATTTGTTATGAACGACTATGGCTTTGAATTATTAAGTGATCAACCCATCCCTCTTGATGATACAAATGTGTATGAATTGTTTAGTACAGAAAATCTCATGAACGATATTACGCAGAGTGTAAATTCAGTAGAAATGGCCAAAAGAAAATTCAGAGATATTGCTGTGATCGGCGGATTGATTTTCCAAGGATATCCCGGAGAACAAAAAAAAGCAAGGCATTTACAATCATCTGCCTCATTGTTGTTCAAAGTGTTCTCCGACTATGAGCCAGACAATTTGTTGCTTAGACAGGCCTATCAAGAAGTATTTGATCAGCAAATGGAAGAAGTCAGACTTAGAAATGCATTATCAAGAATTTTGAATAGCAAAATTGTGATCAAATTTCCACAACAGTTGACCCCATTCTGTTTCCCCATTAAAGTAGATAGCATGCGTGAGAATATGTCATCAGAACAATTAGAAGATCGTGTAAGAAAAATGCAGCAACAATTACAATAGGTTTGTTGCGCTGATCAATATCTTTGCCCGCCATGACAGCACCACTTCTTCATCATCTTATGGATCACCATTTCTGGCTATCACCGGAGAGGGTTCTATTTTGGGAGGAAGAAAAAATATTGATCGTTTCAGATCTTCATTTTGGGAAAACCGGGCATTTCAGAAAAAGCGGGATAGCTGTGCCTCAGTCTGTCTATAAAGAAGATCTTCAAAGATTGTTTTCACAGATCAGTTTTTTTAAAGCAGAACAGTTATTGATTGTCGGTGATCTCTTTCATAGTATTGAAAACAAAGAGATGGACTTTTTTCTGAAATGGAGAAAAGACATATCACAACTCCCCTTTTTATTGATCAAGGGGAATCATGATATTTTATCGACTAACTGGTATCAAGAAGCAGCTATCGAGGTACAAAACGATTATCATATGCATCAGTTCAGTTTCATTCATGATCCTGCAGAATCTCCAACAATGCCAGATGCTACAAAATTTGTTTTCTCGGGTCATCTACACCCCGGTATCATAATGCGTGGCATGGGCAAACAAACACTTCGCTTCCCTTGTTTCTATTTTACAGAAACACAAGCCATTTTACCTGCTTTCAGTCATTTTTCCGGTTTAGCAGTTATTGAACCAAAGAAAAAAGACCAGGTGTACGCTATTGTAAATAAGACCATTTTACAGATACAATGATTCGTATTGCTTTTGATCCTATCTATGCTCACCCACTTCCAGAAGGTCATCGATTTCCTATGTTGAAGTATGAACTGATCCCAGAGCAACTATTGCATGAAGGATCGGTTACAAAAGAATATTTTTTCTCTCCCGATATATGTGATGAAGCCACCGTATTACTCACCCATGAAAAATCATACCTAGATAAGTTACTATATCAAACATTAAGCGCATCGGAACAAAGACGCATCGGCTTCCCACAGTCGCCTGAACTAACCAAAAGAGAACTCATCATAACACAAGGCACCATCGATTGTTGCACCTTTGCTTTTCAAACAGGTGTTGCACTGAATGTAGCCGGAGGGACCCATCATGCATTTGCTGATAGAGGTGAAGGGTTCTGCTTATTAAATGATATGGCAGTAGCAGCAAATCATCTATTGTATCACAAAAAAGCCTCTAAGATTCTCATTATTGATCTGGATGTACACCAGGGAAATGGAACAGCCAAACTTTTTGAAAACAACACATCTGTATTCACATTCAGTATGCATGGCGCACATAATTATCCATTCCACAAAGAAAGATCTGATCTTGATATTCCTTTGAAAGATGGTACGAATGGAAAAGAATACCTAAGATTATTACAAGAAACGTTACCGGAACTGATTGAAAAAACAAAACCCGATTTTGCTTTTTATTTATCGGGAGTAGATATTCTTGAGACAGATAAATTCGGAAAACTAAAGATCACGTTGGAAGAATGTAAAGAAAGAGATCGATTTGTTTTTACTTCACTGAGAAAAAATAATATACCTGTTGTAGTAGCCATGGGTGGCGGGTACTCTCCCGATGTACGAGTCATCGTTGAAGCACATTGCAACACATTCAGACTGGCTGCTGATCTTTATTAAATATCTTTTCGCTTTTTCTGTAGGGTTAGATAATCGATAAAATAAATCAATCGAAAAGTTATTTCATTGCCTAAGGGTTGTTGAAATACTTGTCTGAGATTATCAATATATCCTTTGTGTGAAACCCCCGATATAGGGAAATCAGTACCTAACCAATTCTTCCATCCGATGATAAAACGACTGCCATATTTAAAATCCCAGGTATAAAACATATCTAGATTGAATGCATTAAAGTTCTGATCTCTACCCGGCGTAAAAGGTCTTGAAGTAAGCCACCCATCAGGAGTTACATCGAAGAAACTGACATATCTTACTCTACTCCAATAATGACGTGTACGTAGTGTAAGATTCATCCTTGGTGTAAAATTGTAGATACCGTTAATAAGTGTAGTAAAGTTGGTCACTTTTCTTCTACCTGCGATCGGTTCACCATTTGTATCTCTGTAGGCATAACCAAACTGTCCGTTATCAAGATCACGCCTTGTTTCAATATCCAAACTAAAATGTTCATTGAAACGGTATCGTTGTCCTATGCCAGTTACAATGTAAGGATCATTGGGTATGGGAGATTCTGCAAAACCAAAATTAAATCTGAAAAAATATTTCTTTCGGCTATCGCTACTCCCATTAACTCCTGTATACCAATAAGGGGTTTTACGGATCATTCTTCCCGGCGTACGTAGGTCAAAAAAATCTCTTTGCCAATCAGGTTGCCAGTTGAAGTTGATACTCAAGTCCCAGAAATTTTTAAAGAACCAGAAAGCTCTTGTCTGTACCACAAAATTTGAATATGCATTGGGCTTGTATAGATAAGTGGGTATTAGTGTAAGACTATAATTATAACTTAAAAAGTTTTTGGTAGGCGTAAACTGATTGTAACTGACACGAGCGGTAGTAGTAATTTCATTCGGAGCTTGCAGAAATCCTAGATCATTGGGATCATATCTGTCAGACTCGATCACATTTTGAAATAAGTATTGAATCCTACCACTTACTTTTCCGTAAGAAAGCACATTGGTGAATCCATTGTAGTTTTCTTTCCCTGTAATGTGGCTGAATCTCCCACTCCACTTGAAATTGGTTCGATTATTTTTATCAAAGAGATTGACATCCATCGAACTTACATTCGAATTTCTACTTCCTCCACTTCTCCATACATTGGCATTGGTAAAAGTTACAGATGAACGATTGGCCAATGCCTGATCAAGTACAAAAATGTTATAGTTTGCTAAGGGCTCTGTTTCAATTCTTGTTTGCTTGCCTGTTGTTTTATCTTCTATAACAGCATGCATTGGAGCACCGATAGCATTGAAAACGCCAATGCCTAACTTCTTTTTATTGCGTCCTGAAAATTTAGATGCATTGTATAGTTGTGTGATACCGGGATTGGATATGATATTAAGATTAGGATTATTGTTGACCATATTCCTCACCGCATTATATCCTGCAGGTGTATTCCCTACTCTTCTGGAATAAAATAATCCTGCTTTATTGAACAACTCAATACCTTCCGTAAAGAAGGGTCTGTTCTCTTGAAACTGCACTTCAAAAGGTGACAGATTCAATACCACATTATCCGAGATCACTTGGCCAAAATCAGGGATCAATGTTGCATCTAGTGTAAAGCTTTCATTCACCCCATATTTAAGATCCATACCCCCATTACGTAAGAACTCTGTTTTTGTTTCTCCATTTGCATAAGGTACAATTCTGGTACCGGCAGTTACATAAGGCAAAAAAGATAAACGTAAAGGCGGAACAATATTTTTGATGTCTTGCAAGTTTCCAAACTGATTGACAAATCCATTTTGATTGGGATCAATTTTATTCCAAAAAGAACTTTCATTGTTTCTTCTGCTGTAACGTTGAAAATTTACACCCCAATCCTGTATTTCTTTTTGAGAAAAACGCAAAGCAGAATAAGGGATCTTCATTTCAACGGTCCATCCATCTTTTTGAATTTGCACTTTACTCTCCCAAACAGCATCCCAACTATAATCTGAAGGTGGACCAAATTGTGAATTCAGATTGGGTAGCAAACGTCCATCTGATTGCACATTTCTAGATGTGACAAGAAATTGAAATCCGTTTTGATCATCATTATAAGTATCAAAAAAAACACTGAAATAATCTACATCATTACGTTGTTCTCCATCTCGCGATGTCAATTGTTTCCGTATCAGTGATGGATCATCAAAGAGATAAGCACCCACATAAATTGCCTGATCGCTGTAAAGTATCTTAACGATTGACCGTTGACTTGCAGGATCGCCGAATTTGGGACTATTGAGAATAAAATCATCCGCAGCTGCAGCTTCTTTCCAGATAGCTTCATCCAGTTGACCATCTATTTTAATAGGTACATTGATTTTTAGCGCCTTCAGACTTCTTTCCTGAGCAAACAGAAAACCGGTGAAAAAGCAAGCAATGAATAGCAACAATTTTTTCATGCGAATAAAAGTGCCGCAAAAATAGCGGAATCAGGATGCGGCGACATTAAAATTGTACAGACGGAACAAGAAAAAGCCTGTGATGTTGTATCACAGGCTTTGGGGAAACTATTTAATTCAATTTCTTTTTCAAAGTACTTACTTGTTCTTGTAAGTTATTGACCATTCCTGCCAATTGATTAACATCCCAGCGAGGACCTGCATTGGCTTTTTGAAGAATGTATACGGCTTTCCATACTTCTAGCACATCTTCAGAACTCACATTGTAGGGTTCATACTGGGGATTATCACTGATCAGTGTGATCTTATTTTTGACCCTGTTATTCTTCATGATACGTTTGTATACAACCCCTTCATTTCTGGAGAGCACCACATAGGTATTACTGTTCTTTACGTCTTCCAGATCTTCAACTCTCTCTCCTACGATCACACTTCCGCTGGGTGTAGGCAACATACTATCTCCTACGATTTCAAAAGCACGATATTGACCCGGAGCAAGCATGGGTAAAGTGAAGGTGTTCAATTCATCCACAAACTCAGGATCCGCATAACCGGCCAGATAACCGGCAGCTGCTTTTACAGGCACAAATCGAACTTCCGCAACCTCTGCCACCATTTTCATCTGACGTCTCTTCTCAATATAAGAACCTCCACCTTTCGTAGCAGTCAGGTCTTTGAGTAAGAAGTCTTCCAGACTTAATTTAAAAATTTGACAGATCTCTTTCACCACTTCCAGCCTTGGCTCAGCTCGCTCTTCTTCATAAGCACCTACCAATGATCTTTTGATCTTAAGCTTGTTGGCGAATTCCTCCTGCGTCCAGCCACGTAGCTTGCGCAGGTGTCGTAAATTCTTTCCGGCGTTTGACATAGCTAATTGATTTAGCTGCAAAATACTAAATTTTTTAGTTCTGCCAAATTTATTTATCCCTCCCTGTCTCATCCCTACCAGGGAGAGGTGACGAGCGTAGCGAAATCGGGGAGGGTTCGTATCTTGCAGGTATGTCGAAATCAGTTAAAAAAGAAAACAAACCCGTCATTTTAGTGACCAATGATGACGGTATCAATGCACCGGGAATCCGTGCTTTAGTAGATGCCGTAAGGGGTTTAGGTAAAATCATTGTGGTAGCACCTGATAAACCGCAAAGTGGTATGGGACATGCGATCACGATCGGACAATTACTGCGTTTACAAAAATCGAATGTATTTGAGGGTATTGAAGCATATAGTTGCAGTGGCACTCCGGTAGATTGTGTGAAGATCGCGGTTGATAAGGTTTTACATCGCAAACCGGATATCTGTATCAGTGGTATTAATCATGGTTCGAATCATTCTATCAATGTGATTTATTCGGGTACCATGTCGGCTGCATTGGAAGCTTCTATTGAAAGTATTCCAAGTATTGGTTTTAGTTTAACAGACCTCAGTATTGATGCAGACTTTACGGCAGCAGGTAAATATGCACGCATCATCGTTGAAAAACTTTTGAGTGGAAAAGCATTGGATAAACATCTATGCCTGAATGTAAATATTCCTGCCGTAAGTGAAAAGCTGATCAAAGGCATTAAAATATGCAGACAAGCTTATGCAAAATATCAGGAAGAATTTGATGAGAGAAAAGATCCGCATGGTAAAAAATATTATTGGCTCACCGGAGAGTTTGTGAATTTCGATAAGGGAAAAGATACCGATGTGTGGGCATTGAAAAATAATTATGTGAGTGTAGTGCCTGTTCAATTTGATCTCACCAACTACAAGTTGAAACAGCAACTGGAAACCAAATGGAAATTCTGATGCTGAAAAAAGACAATCTCAAACTTGGAATCGTATTAGGCTTTCTGGCACCTGTAGTAGGTTTCTTTGGCTATTACCTGATCAAATTCAGGCTCTTTACTTTTCAGGAATTTTTGCATGTATTACGTGTGCAGCCTTCTCTGTTAACAGGCATTATCAGTCTGGCATTGATTGCAAATGCGGTTGTATTTACGATCTATGTAAATCAACAAAAAGATAAAACAGCCAGGGGTATTTTTATTGCCACTTGTATTTATGCATTGATTACTTTAACCATTAAGTGGTTATTGTAATTTTTTAGCATTCTTAATTTCCTGTAACAACAACTCTAATTCACGTACACTGATAGCTTTTTGTTTCACCATAAATGATATCGCTTCACTAAAAGAGCCTTCAAAATATCCATCTACCAATGTGCGAATGGTACTGGATGAATACTCCTCTTTAGAGACCAATGGATAATAGCGATGCATCCGCCCTACAGGTGTAATGCCTACAAAACCTTTCTCCACCAATATTTTCAAAATCGTAGCCACCGTATTTGAATGTGGCTTGGGTTCTGGCTGTAGTTCCAAAATAT
>JBDKEH010000112.1:0-15761 GCA_039795345.1 Bacteroidota bacterium | reverse complement strand
ATACCACCACCGGCGATCATGCTGACCCTAAGAAAGTTTCTTCTGGATACTGATGGAATACTCATGACTTACCTCCTTTTGATGCAGCCAGATGAATGGCTTTTCTGATACGAACATTGGTGCCACAACGACAAATATTAGTGATCGTTGTATCAATTTCTTCGTCTGATGGGTTCGGATTTTTTTTCAACAAAGCAGCAGCTGCCATGATTTGTCCGGCCTGACAATACCCACACTGTGCAACATCCATTTCTATCCATGCTTGCTGTAACGGGTGATCTCCTTTCTCACTTAAGCCTTCGATGGTCACTACTTTACCACTACCAATTGCAGAGATCGGCAATTGACAAGAACGTACCGGACTTCCATTGTAATGAACCGTGCAGGCACCACATTGTGCAACACCGCATCCATACTTGGTTCCAACCAAATTCAAATGATCTCGCAGAACCCATAAGAGTGGGGTATCTGCATCTACTTCAACAGACATCTGTTTGTTGTTGACGGAGAGCGTATACTTTGGCATTTCAAAAAAATTTACTGAATGAAACAAATGGTAAGCTAAGTATTATATCAGAAATCCTGAAAAACAAAGGATTAAAATCGGTCAGTCGTTCTTCTTAGCAACTGATCAAAACAGATCCAAAAGTTTTAGGTATGCCGACTACCATCCACCACTTTGAAAACATGTAAAATTTGTGGAAACAAAGCGTCCATAGTTTCGGTCACTCCTTTAACAGAACCCGGTAAAGTGACCACCAAACTATCTTTTACAAATCCGGCCACACCTCTGGATAACATCGCAAAAGGCATTCTTTGTTGACCATATTGACGAGCAGTTTCCATGATACCGGGAATCGGTCGATCGATCAGAGGCGTAATGGCCTCAGGTGTTACATCTCTGGGAGACAAACCCGTGCCTCCACTTAGCAAGATCAACTGTACTCCTTCATCCGCTAATGCTTTGACCATATGTTGAATGCGCTCCTTGTCATCAGGAATGATTTCATAATGAGCTACTGAGAGTCCATATCGCTCTAATTTTTGAATGGCCGTTTTTCCAGAAACATCCTCTTGCTTTCCTGCAGAAACGGTATCAGAACAAACAATCACAGCAGTACGGATAGTTGAAGCTTCAATAATTGATTGATCTGATTTACCCCCTTTCTTTTGTTGTAGTCGAATATTAGATATTTCTACACCCTTGTCCAAGGGTTTCAGCATATCATACATGGTCAATGCAGTTACAGAGGCACCATGCATGGCTTCTACTTCTACACCTGTTTTATAAATGGTGTGTACTTCTACGGTAATCAAAATATTCATGCCATTCACCTCATGTCGAATGGCAGCATATTCTATGGGAAGTGGGTGACAATCCGGGATTACATCACTTGTTTTTTTAATGGCCAGTAAACCGGCTGCCCGTGAGAACTCAAACACATCTCCTTTGGGGACTTTCTTTTGCAGGATTGCATCAATGGTTTCTTGCTTTGATACTGTTATAGTAGCAGTAGCAATGGCCTGTCGTAAGGTGTTTGATTTTGATGTAATATCTACCATAATTATTGATTCACTTTCCATTGATGTGTTTCATCTTCTAAAAGCTCTGCACCCCAAACAGGCAATTCGGCTTTGATCCTTTCTACCAACACCGAACAGGCTTCTGTTGCTGCTTTTCGATGGGCTGAAGAGGTGAAAACAAATAAACAGATCTCTCCTGCCGCCACTTTACCCAAACTATGATACACATGCATACATGTGAGTGGATATTCAGCAAAAACAGCTTCTCTGATCTCATGCATCTTCTGTAATGCCATTTCTTCGTAAGCAGTGTATTCAATGGCAACTACTTTTTTTCCTTGAATCTCATCTGCACGTACTTGTCCTAAGAAAATGCTATGCCCTCCGATCTCTTTTTTAGTACTATGTTTTTGGATGCTATCTGCAATAAAAGCAGCACTGATAGCTCCTTGAACAAATATGTTTTTGGGTGTACGCTCTTTCATATCATTTATTTTCCATCCATTTTTTCCAAGACAATATGCCTCCTTGCAAACTGTATACCTTCTTTGCTTCACCGAATAGATCCGTTAGTTCTTTTGCCGCTTGTAAACTTCTTTTGCCGGACTGACAAAATACGACAACTATATCATTTTTAAGTTCTGCTGTAACTTCTTTTACTGATGCCAAAGGAATGCGCAGATGCTGGAACTCATGAATAGTAGGCAATTCATGTGGTTCTCTTACATCTACGATGGTTACATTGGGCCGACCGACCCATTGATTAAAATCCACTGCATCAATTTCTAAAGATGTTGCCGGTGAAGCACAAAGCCAATCATAATCCATCGCTTTAAACGCATCAACTGTTGATGGAATCAATGATGATGTATTTGCTTGAGGCTTTATTTTCATTAAGAAAAGCTGATGATCTTTTAGCTGATAGGTCAATAATTGATTGACCAATGGCTCTCCCACTCCTGTGATCAATTTGATGACCTCGGCTGCTTGCATACAACCAATGATACCCGGAAGAACCCCTAACACGCCTGCATCAGCACAATTCAACACCGTTCCATCCTTAGGCGGATCCGGAAAAAGATCACGATAATTTGCTGATCTCGTGCCTTGAGATGTGAGATGATTGAATATAGCAACCTGTCCCTCATACCTTGATACAGCACCATACACAAGTGTTTTATCGGATAGAACACATGCATCATTGATCATATAACGAGTTGCGAAATTATCGGTGCCATCCACCACAATATCATATTCATCAATAATATCCAATACATTTTGATTGGTAAGATGAAACGGAATCGACAGAATAGTAATATCCGGATTTAACAGCCGCAGTTTGTTGGCAGCTACTTCAGCCTTGTTGATTCCAATATCTGCAGTATTGAATAAAGTTTGTCTGTGCAAATTACTCAATGACACTTGATCGCCGTCTGCAATGCCTATATGACCTATACCGGAACCAACGAGGTATTGCAATATCGGACAACCCAATCCTCCGGCACCTATGACAAGTACACGTGCAGCCAACAATAGTTGTTGCGCACTTACTCCAAAATCGGGTAAGATCATTTGTCGCTGGTATCTTTCGTATGATGGTTGATCTTGCATACTATCCTCCGGAAAAGGGTGGCATTAATGCTACAATACTATGATCGTTTAAATTCCTTTTCTCGGAAATCACCTCTTGATCAACGGCAATTAGATATTTTGATTGAGATAACTGCGGAAATTGCTGATGAAGAATTCTTGTTAACATATCGGTATCAGCAACCTTGTCTATCATCAATTCCTTAATGCCGGTAATATCCACTAATTGTCCAAAAAAAAGAATTTTAATTTTCATATATTTTATTGAATCATGCTGCTGTAAATAATAATTTATAAGATGCTACTGCTAACACAATGGCTAATATTTTCTGCATCACCGGCTGCTTGAATTTCATTGCACCAAAATAAGCCCCTGCTAGTCCTCCCGCAAAAGCAATAGCCACATATCCAAACATATCACCGCTCAATTGAATACCATTGGTCAATTGCCCCATCAATCCGGATGCAGAGTTTACAAAAATAAATAATGCACTGA
The DNA here is from genome assembly GCA_039795345.1 of Bacteroidota bacterium. Lineage (GTDB taxonomy): Bacteria > Bacteroidota > Bacteroidia > Chitinophagales > Chitinophagaceae > Sediminibacterium. The sequence goes on along the minus strand of JBDKEH010000112.1, from coordinate 12,151 downwards.
TGGCTGCGGTTTGTTTTTGATCCGTCCATTTGAACAATAATAACAAGGGCGAAAGAATGATCCCACCTCCGATGCCTATCATTCCCGATAGAAGTCCGATAACCCCTCCTATAATGAGTGCACCCATAAAATGTGAAGGTCTTAATTCAACAGCTGCTGTTTTAGATGGTATCAGAAATTTAATAACAGAAAAAAGTAATAGTACTCCTAATATTTTTTTATAGATGAATGCATCAATGGTAATCAATCCACCCACAAACGCCATTGGAACAGATGCCAATGCCAGTGGGAAAAACACTTTCCACACAAAATGTTTACCGCGATAGAATTGTAAGAAAGCAGTGAGCGATACGAACAGATTCAATAGCAATGCAGTTGGCTTCATCACTTCAGGCGTAACACTGAATAAAACCATCAGTGCCAAATACCCACTTGCACCGCCATGTCCTACAGAAGCGTAGAGAAATGCTACTAAGAATAACAATAAATAAAACAGATAAACAATATCCATTCGAGTGCTTTAATGAGATAACAAATGAATAGTGACGAAATCTCCTTCTTTCAAACTTGTTGCATGCTCTTCTATTTCGATCAAACAATTGGCTTCTGCAAATGAGCGCATACGGTATGACTCTTGTGCCCCCAATGGTGTGGCTTTTTGTCCGTCGAACCTACCCTTTAAAAAATGGGTAAGTTGTGTATTCTTTTGATACGCTTGCGCTAGCGGAACTTGTTGTTGCTGCAAACCTTGCTTATATCCTCTCATGCCCATTACAACAGGCAATACATACATATAAAAACAAGTCAACACAGAAGAAGGGTTACCGGGCAGACCAAAAATCAACTTTTGTTCTTTGGCACCAAAGAATAACGGCTTTCCGGGTCTTTGTTTTAGCTTATGAAATCTTGTTGTGATACCACAATGCTGAGCAGATCTGGTCACAAAATCATAATCACCTACGCTTACTCCTCCTGTCAATAATACTAGATCCGTTTTTTGTAGCGCTTGCTTCAATGCTTCATTCAATTGCTCCATTATATCAGGCACTTGCACAACTTCAATTTGATGAACACCATATTCACGTAAAACTGCAGACAGTGCAAATGAATTGGCATCATATACTTGCCCGTATTTGAGAGATTGCCCGGGCATTTGTAATTCATTTCCTGTAATGATAATTGTAACTGAAGGGGCCGGATAGATCATTACTTCGGTGATGCCTATCCCTGCTAAAAAACCAATAGCGGCGGGTGTTAATACAGCATCTTTACCTAAAGCTAATTCACCGGCTTTTATTTCAGATCCTTTCAATCTTATATTAGCTCCTTTTTGTAATTGTACATCTTCTATTATCAATAGACCATTCTCAACAATTGTTTTTTCTTGCATAACCACTGTATCTGCACCCGTAGGCACAGGGGCTCCTGTAAAAATGCGAACTGTCGTTTTAGCTGAAAGTTGTTTCGATTCATTCACTCCTGCTGCCATTTCTCCACTGATCAAGAGTGATGGATTTTGTTCATAATCCGAAAATGCAAAAGCATAACCATCCATAGAAGATTGAGGATATGCAGGAATATCTACTGTTGCAAACACATCAGCTGCTAATTTACAACCCAATGCTTCATGCAACTTCATTGGTATCGGAGGTAAAACTTCGATGTATTGCTGAATAATTGTTCTGGCTTCTGAAACACTGATCATAAACATTTTTGTATTAATAAACGCTATCCCCCAATAGTGATCATACTTCTATTATGTATACTATCTGCTTGCAAATGCTGATAATCTTGTGTGAATTGTCCGCCCAACTGGGGTGCTTTCGCAGCAATGGATTGATGGATGAGAGGCAATACATCTTTACCACTCCGTAGTGCCGACAAGAGATCCACTTCATCTTTTGAGAACAAACAATTTTTCATTTTACCATCAGCTGTCAAACGCATGCGATTACAGTCCCCACAAAAATGTGCACTCATGGTACTGATGACAGCGAAAGTGCCTTTGTGCCCTGGCACCATGAATTTTTTAGCAGTATCATGTTTCTCAGCTTGTAAAGGTTCTATCGTATATTTTTCTGCAATCCTTGAAAGAATCTCATCCAGTGTAAATACTTTATTACTGGTCCATCGATTCCCTTCAAATGGCATAAACTCAATAAAGCGTACATGAACAGGTTGTTCTTTCGTCCATTCAATAAAATCATGGATCTCGTTGTCATTCATTCCTCGCAAAACCACCATATTCACTTTCGTATGAAACCCTTGATCGATCATCAATTGAATATTCTTTTGAACGATCCCAAATTGATCTCTTTTGGTGAGGAGTTTGAATTTGTCTTCCTGTAAAGTATCCAAACTAATATTGACCGATCGAATATTATTTTCTTTTAGCAGAGATGCGAATTCATGTAATCGAGTACCATTGGTTGTGAGCGTAAGTGTTACCGGAAGCTGCGCCAATCTTTTGATGATCTCTTTTGCATCTTTTCTTACCAATGGTTCACCACCTGTAAGTCTGATCTTATTGACACCTTGTGCCACAAATATTTTTGCGAGTTGCTCGATCTCATCCACTTGCATCAGCTGAGCAGCCGAGGCAAAATCATATTCATCTTCCGGCATGCAATAAAAGCATCGAAGATTGCAATTATCTGTCAGTGATATCCTTAAATAGTTATGTACCCTCTGATGGTTGTCTACGATCATGTTTTATGCTTTAATCAATCGCTCATAGTCTTCTTCCGTATCGACATCAATGTTTCCAAGTGGAAAGTTAATCAATCCAACCTGTTGTATCTGTTGATTTATCAGTTGTCTGGCTCCTTTATCTCCGTTTAATCCATACAATGCTTCAAACATTGTTTTATGAAACAAAACCGGTGTTCCGATGGTCGTTCCATATTGACAAGCAATGATCGGTAGTTGTGTTTGCTGATATTTCTCGATCATTTCCTGCAATAACCCTGTTGTTATAAAAGGTTGATCACAAACGGTGATGATAAGGGTTTCAATATCCGGGTATTGTTCTTCCAATAACCGAAGTCCGCATTTGATTGAAGTAGCCATTCCTAACTGGGCTTCCGGGTTTTCAACGATCACTACCCTTTCCTTGACATCGAGTAGATCACCCTTTCGCAAAACGAGTAGAACCGGTCCGGATTGTAATGCACTGGCTGTTGTAACGATTTTTTGCAATAATGTTTGTCCGTCAAATACCAATGACTGTTTGGGTCTACCCAACCTAACAGAAGCTCCTGCTGCTAAAATCAATACAGCTGTTGATGGGTTTTGCATAATGGTTTTAGATAGCAGATTCGATGATAAGATCGGCTCTACGATGAATCGCGTCTTGCTTTTCTTTTAACGGACGTGTATCTGTTGCAGTTAGTTTTGCTTGTATCTCAGCAATGATCGATACCGCTATTTCTTCTGCAGTTTCAGCTCCTATATGTAAACCTACAGGACCATGAATGGTTTCTTTTTGAGCATCTGTTAAATGAATACCATTTGCTACAAGATCATCCATCATCATTTTCATTTTTTTATGTGGTCCTAATACGCCGATATAAGTCAAAGGATGTTGCAACAATACTTTCAACACCGCTAGATCATAATTGTAGTTGTGAGACATCAATACAAAAAAGGTACGATTATCGATTTGTACACGATCTAATATCTGTTCTGCTTTACTATGAAACACTTGACAAGTAGGCATAGGGAAACGTTCTCGGCTTGCATACATAGGCCTTCCATCGAGTACAGTTGATTGCCAGCCTAGCATCTCCGCCATTTTTACAACAGGTATCACATCATTACCCGCACCTACTACTACCAGAGAAACAGGAGGTTGTATGAGTTCAGTAAATACGATGATCTCCTGTTGATCGATCACATATTTTTTGAAGGATGATCTTCGTTGTTCTATAACTATCCTTGCTTCAGCATCGATCATATCTTTTGATACAAGAGGCAGTACACCAAAGCTTTCGCTTTTTTCCGAGCGTAAATAAACAGACCCATATTGTGGTGCTTTTTTATCACTCATTGAAAAAAAAGTCACCAATGATGCATATTGTCTGGAAGCAGTTGCATTTTGTAAGAGTTCAATGATCGCAGCACCTCTTTCACCTTGCAGTGGCTCTATCAATACTTGTATCACACCCTGACAACCCAGTCCCATTCCGAATTTCGCATCATCTTCATCAGCTGTGTCATAAGTTACGAGCATGGCTTTATCCGAAAGAATGACATGCAAGGCTTTGCGAAAAGCATCACCTTCCAAGCATCCGCCACTAATAGATCCCGTGATCGTTGCATCTTCGGAAATCAACATGCGAGCACCCGGTCTTCTGTAAGAGGAACCTTCAACATGTACCACCGTAGCCAATGCAGTTTTTTTTCCTGCACCAACAGCTTGTTGATAGGCTTTTATGATCGAAATGATTTCATGCATGATCCTACTCCTCCATAGCTCACAATAGGCTAGATTATTTACGTTGTGCTTTTACCATCGCAGGTGTAATCGTTCCAGGAATCTTATTACCCCAACTGTTTTTCGCATAATTTAAAACATCTGCGATCTGTTCATCGCTGAGGTATTCCTGCGCGGGCATGGCGCCAACATATTTCTTACCATTCACTGTCAAACTTGCGGTAGAACCTTTCAAGATCACACTGATCAGATCTTTCGCCGGTCTTTTCATGTAATCTGCCTTAGCCAAAGGTGGATTTACTTCAGGCATTCCAGTGCCATCTTCCATGTGACAGTTCTGACAATAAAGTCCGTAAACTTCCTTACCTCTCGCAATACTTTTCTGCACATCACTTTGAATAAAACTACTGGTACCAATAACAATTGCAACGATAGCAGTTGCAGTCCATAACTTCTTTCTCATACCTGCAAATTATCAAACTTTACTTAAGTCAAATGGCAATTTCCTGATACGTTTTCCTGTGAGATCATAAATCGCATTGGTCAAAGCAGGCGTAAATGGTGGAAGTCCAGGCTCACCTACTCCACCTGCATCTTCATTGTTATCCATGATATGGACTTCAATCGGAGGAATCTCATTGATCCTTGGCATACGATAGGTGTTGAAATTCTTCTCAACAGTTAGTCCGTCTTTGAAATGGATTTCATGATTGGTAGCAGCTCCTAAAGCCATAATGATAGATCCTTCTACTTGTGCACGAACAGTATCCGGATTTACATACCAACCACAATCGATCACCGCCCATACCTTATCGATCTTGATTTTTCCTGCAGCATCCTTTGAGACTTTCACTACTTGCGCCACACTACTATTGAAACACTCAGTGATCGCTACACCATACCCTTGTTTAGGTTTTTTAGTTTTCCACCCGGAGATCTGTTCTACCTTATCCAATAATTTTTGGCAACGCTCATTTTTCAAATACTGTTTTCTAAATGCTAAAGGATCTTTTCCTGCAGCAACAGCTAATTCATCCATGAAGCTTTCATAGGCAAAACCATTGGTAGAAGCATACACTGAACGCCACCACATGATCGGAATCGGTGTTTCGAATGGCACATCCGAGAAACTAATATTTTTGATACTATCAAAATAACTAGGTTGAAAGCCTTCTAATACGCTGTCATTAGGAACATCTTTTTTACTCCCCATCCAATGTCCAATATTCTGTCCGCATAACCTGAATTTGACAGCACTGATTTCTCCATTATTGACAGCGCCTTCAGCCCTATAGCTCACTCCCGGACGAAAAGGCCCTTGTGTCATATCATCTTCACGTGTCCAGATCACTTGAACGGGCGCTCCTGCTTCTTTAGAGATCAGACATGCTTCATGTGTATAATCCAGAAATGCTTTACGTCCAAAACCTCCACCAAGAAATGTCATATTCACGATGACGTTTTCTTTTTTGATACCCATCTTTTGACTGATATCACCTTGCACCCAATCAGGTGCCTGAATAGGACCCCATATTTCAATTGAATCTCCTTTATGATGCGCTACACAATTCAAAGGCTCCATACAAGCATGGGCTTGATAAGGAGTTTCGTATACCACATCCAATTTTGTTTTTTGCTGAGCTAAGATGGGATCGGGATCACCTTGTTTTTTAGCAGATAAGCCCTCCTTGGATTGCAGTTCTGCTTTCATTTTTTTATAAATGTCTTCGGTATTCACATAATCAAACCCTGTGTCATCCCAAACAACTTTTAAAGCTTTTCTTCCTTGCATTGCAGCCCAAGTAGACTCAGCCACAACAGCGATGCCTTCACGATCGGTATCAAATACTTTCATCGTGACTTTGAAAACCTTTTTAACGCCCGGCACTTTGAGAGCTGCAGTATCATCGTAGGATTTTATTTTTCCTCTTAACCGTGGGTTACGTTCCACCATGGCATATAACATACCCGGAACTGTTTTATCTAAACCAAAAACAGCAGTACCATTTGTTTTCAATGGGGTATCCTGACGTGGAAGTGGTTTACGAACGAGTTTATAATCCTCGATTTTTTTGAGTTGAACATTTTTCGGCGCTTCTAATTTTGAAGCATCTACTACCAACTCACCATAATGCATTTTTTTACCGGAAGGGCGATGGATCACATGTCCGGCTTCCGCATAACATTCAGCAGTAGGAACATTCCATTTATTTGCAGCTGCAGTGATCAGCATTTCGCGAGCACTGGCACTCAACTTGGATAAATTCTTGTAAGTACCACGTACCGTAGAGCTACCGCCGGTAATTTGGTTGCCATATTTTACCGTATCTCCTTTTCCGAATATGATATTGACTTCATCGAGATTTACTTCCAATTCTTCTGCAATCATTTGAGGAATTGCTTGATAGGCTCCTTGTCCCATTTCAGCACGATGACTCACGATGGTGACTTTACCACTGGTATCAATATGTATCCATGAATTCAGCGATACGCCATAATTCTCTGCATCCTCCCCTTTGATAATAGTAGATGCTTTTGTTTCGCCGGAAAAATAAAAACCCAATGTGAGCGCAGTAGCCGATAAGCCTGTGGCTCTAATGAATTTTCTTCTTGAAATATCTTTTGGTTCCATGACAGGTCATTGTTGTGGTTGAATAATGTGGATACTACCCTTTTGCGGCCATTTTCTTTGAAGCTTTTTTGATGGCTTCTCTGATTCTTGGATAAGTGCCGCATCGGCAAATATGTCCTTGCATCGCAGCATCAATATCTGCGTCCGTTGGTGAAGCTTTCTTTTGTAGTAATGCAACTGCGGCCATGATTTGTCCTGATTGACAATAACCACACTGTGGTACTTGTTCTTCGATCCATGCTGCCTGAACAGGATGACTATTATCTTCTGAAAGACCTTCAATAGTGGTGATCGATTTATTGGCGACACCCATCACCGGAATAGAACAGGAACGAATGGGTTGTCCATCCATGTGCACAGTACACGCACCACATTGAGCAACACCACAACCGTATTTGGTACCTTTTAATCCAACGATATCGCGGATAGCCCATAGCAATGGCATTTGCGGGTCGGCATCAATGGTGTATTCCTTCTTGTTTACTTTGAATGTAATCTTAGCCATAAGATGAGTTTATTGGTTGATCATTGACAGGACTTAGATACCCCATCTGAAAATCCCTTTAAATTAAAGTTTTTATTCGAAATTATCTATTCTGATAGGTGATCAACAAAAATGGATGTTCCCTGTTCAATACAGCTCCCGCTCAACATGAAAATGGAGCATTCATCCATTTTAAGAAATGTAGAACTTTACACAGATAACTCAATAGATCATTCAGCTGCTAATAAAAAAAGATGCCGAATTATCTTCGGCATCTTTTCAAAAATATCAAATCAGACATCTGCTATCAGACATCCTACATTTTCTAAATATCAATTGCTTCCCCATAAGCAGCAGCAGTTGCTTCTTTCAAGCCTTCGCTCATGGTTGGGTGTGGATGTACTGCATTCAAAATTTCATGTGCAGTGGTTTCCAGTTTACGTGCTACGACTGCTTCAGCGATCATTTCAGTAACGTTGTAACCGATCATATGACAACCTAAGAATTCACCATATTTCGCATCATAGATCACTTTCACAAAACCTTCAGTTGCACCTGCAGCACTAGCTTTACCACTTGCCACAAATGGGAACTTACCCACTTTGATCTCATATCCTGCTTCTTTCGCAGCTTTCTCGGTATAACCAACGCTCGAAATTTCAGGGATACAATAGGTACAGCCCGGGATATTGTTATAATCAATTGCTTCCGGTAAATGATGATGTTTCTTCTCCAGATATGCCATGTGCTCAGCAGCATTGATACCTTCTTTAGCAGCAACGTGTGCGAGTGCTTGTCCGGGTGAACAGTCACCGATCGCATATACACCTGCTAAAGATGTCTGCTGGTATTTGTCAACAATGATCTTTCCTTTTTCGGTTTTAATACCATTTTCTTCCAAACCAATGTTTTCGATATTAGCCACTACTCCTACTGCACTTAATACAACATCAGCTTCGAGGGTAACGATAGAACCGTCTTGTTTTTTTACTTGTGCTTTTACACCGGCACCTGAAGTATCTACTGATTCAACAGAAGCGTTGGTCATGATCTCAATCCCTTGCTTCTTGTATTGCTTCTCTAATTCTTTAGAGACATCTTCATCTTCTACAGGAACGATACGAGGCATGAATTCAACGATGGTTACTTTGGTACCCATGCTGTTGTATACATAAGCAAACTCAACACCGATCGCACCACTTCCCACTACGATCATGCTCTTAGGCTGCTCAGGTAATACCATCGCTTCACGGTAACCGATTACTTTTTTACCATCCTGTTTCAGGTTGGGTAATTCACGGCTGCGACCACCGGTTGCGATCACGATATATTTTGCTTCAACGATTTGCTTACTGCCATCAGCTGCTGTCACTTCTACCTTTCCTTTAGACTGCACTTTACCATATCCCATGATGACATCGATCTTATTCTTCTTCATCAGGAACTGAACACCTTTACTCATCTTATCGGCTACACCACGACTACGCTTGATAACTCCACCGAAATCATGGGTACCGGTAGCATTGATACCATAGTTAGAAGCATGTTTCAGGTATTCATATACTTGTGCACTTTTTAACAATGCTTTGGTAGGAATACAGCCCCAGTTCAGACAGATACCACCCAGACTTTCTTTTTCGATGATTGCTACTTTAAAACCAAGCTGAGAAGCACGGATAGCAGCAGGATATCCACCCGGACCACTTCCAATAACGATTACGTCGTATGCCATAAGATTTTGATTGATTTAATGATCCAATGACGATGTCATTGCGGATGCGAAAATACTGTAAACTAGTGAAAAGTGGAAAGAGAAATGAGGGGTAATTAGTCTGTAGTGAATAGTGAGTAGTCAGTAGTGAGTAGGGTTAATGATCTTAAGGACTCACTACTCACTATTCACTACTGACTACCCCCTATCCTTCAAAGAATACCCTGATGGTCTGGTAGAACCAGCTGGTATCAATAGATGGTGTCTTTTGCAGTTGTTCATTGAACCCTTGTAGACCGAAAAGTCCGGCCATATTTCCATTGCGGAGAGCTATTTCGAGATATCCGGCGGAATTGAACCACGCCAGTTTCTCTGTTTCAGGGACTGATGTATAATTGGCACTGATCGTTTCGATCACCTCATTTCGTTTGAATACGATCTTGAAATTTCTCCCTTTGCGGTGTTCATTGAATTCAGCCTCTGTGATATTGATCACTACATTTTCAAACTGATCGATAAACAAAATCTGTCCCTCGATCCAATCAGGACCCACTGTTGGTCTGAGCGGGTATTTTTCATCAATCTGATCGATCGGCTGTCCAACACTGTTGAGCTGTCCGGTTTTAGAGAAAGTATTGATAGCTACAGCGATAGCACTGGTGATCTGTAATAAATTTTTAGCAGTGCCTAGAGGTATTGCAATGATCTCTTTAGGCTTTTCTCCTGTGATCATGGTCAATAAGCCGTTATCAGAACAAATGATGTATTGTTGGCGGTGTTTGGCCATCAACACATATTTCAAGGGCGATTCAAACAAGTTGGCAATGATCAAATGAAATGTACCGGCAGGAAAATGCTGAAAGGCATTTGCGCAGATATAAGCTGCTTGCGGGAAATTGGTTTGAGGCAGATAATGAGTGACATCACATATATTGACGGAAGGGTCCAGTTGCAGGAACTGTCCTTTGATAGCACCCACGAGAAAATCTCTCTGGCCTATATCAGTTGTCAACGTTAGTATGGGCATGCCGCAATAGTAACGTCAGGATACGTCGGTTATTTCACCAATTGACCATTTTTGAAGAAAAACTTACGAACCAGCTTGTCTGCCAGTGCTGGGAAAAAGCGATTCATGAAAACAGCTCTCTTGCCAGTGAATGTCAGGACAATGGTTCTTTTTCTCTTTTCGATTGCCTTAATAATATGCAAAGCGCATTCTTCGGAAGTCATCATCTTGCCCTCATCCATAGGTGATTCACCTTGCGACTCTCCTGTTTTATTTAATGCAGCATTACGAATATTGGAAGTTGTAAATCCGGGACAAACCCACAATACATTGGTGCCGCTTTCCAGCAATTCTGTTCGCAGTGCTTCCATCCAGCCATTTACGGCAAACTTGGATGCTGAGTATCCGCTTCTACCGGGCAATCCGCGATAACCTGCAATAGAAGAAACACCAACAATGGTGCCTTTATTTTTCAAGATATGCGGCAAAGCGAATTTGGTACAATAAACAGTACCCCAGAAATTGATATCCATGACCTTACGCAAAGTATCCAACTCAACTTCTTCGAAAAGAGAGCGCATGGAGATACCGGCGTTATTGATCAAAACATCAATTGTGCCGAATGATTTTAGGGTAACATCTATGAATTGCCTGCATTCCTGTTCTTTACTGACATCCGCTGTGTGAATCAACAAAGGAGCACCCGGATGCGCAGATTGTAGTTGGTAAAGTTTATCATAGTTTCTTCCACAAGTGGCTACTTTAGCACCGAGGCTTAAAAATGCTTCTACCAATGCTTTCCCGATTCCATCAGAACCACCGGTGACTACTACAATTTTGTTGAGGAATTGCGACATATTTGAAATGATTGAGTGACAAAAATACAGTTTCAACTAACTTATAAGGAATTGAATGTGAGTAAATACTCTAAAAAAGAACCATAAAAATTTGGCTGGTTTTTTATTTCACCTATTTTTGCACTCCCAAAACGAAATACAGCGATGTATTTTCAGTTCTAAGGAAGGAGATTCCGTAGCTCAGTTGGTAGAGCAATACACTTTTAATGTATGGGTCCTGGGTTCGAGTCCCAGCGGGATCACACAGAAAGAAAAGGTTACGAATGATCGTAGCCTTTTTTGTTTCTACATTGATTCACGCTCTATCCGGTTGAGCACCCTGATTTCAATCGGGATGAATAAAGGTTCTTTTTCTAACGGAAAAATGAGAATCTATTATGAAATTGAAGGATTTCTATTATCATGTAATCTGAGACGAAAATCCGGACAAGATCACCGAAGGTCGAGATTGTGCATGTATGCAAGCCTTAATGCGTTGATATTCCTGTAGTGATTCCCCGACGCCAGTTGAATAAATGTGTTTAAATAACCGAATTGCAGGTTGTTATTGTTATCAAAAGAATAGTTCAATCCTAAAAACAATCGATTCTGATCAAAATAATTGTTCACGATCTGCTTCCCGAAATTGATATGCAATTCATCATTCACTATCGCGGATAATTTTTTGGGAACCAATCCTTGAGCATGAAGAGGAATTTGATAGAAAAAATTATACCGTAACCGGAAATTGAAAGAATAACTATCCGCTAGTTCAATATTATTCTTATACCTTCTACGATATCGTTCTTCCAAACGAATATACTGCATGATCCGTGTACGCTTATTCTTCGTAAACCATTGCACCTGTTGCCACGGACGATGCTCGGGCTGTGAAACATAAATACTATTATTAGCTGGATAATTATTGATAAAACCATAGCCCAGCGTTACGCGAACATTGTCATCAATAAAATAAGTAAGCCCCACCCTTGCTATACCTGTTGAAAAATGCCTCACTACCTCTTCTCTGGTGCGAATTTGAAAATC
>JBDKEH010000139.1:0-15803 GCA_039795345.1 Bacteroidota bacterium | reverse complement strand
GCCGGTAAATATTCATGCTCCATCGCATGTTTCCAGCTTAATGGAATAGCTGTGTTATTGATATCCTGTGAGGTCAATCCAAAATGGATCCATTCTTTCAAATGGGAGATGCCCGCTTTGTCCAATTGCTCTTTGAGAAAATACTCAACAGCTTTGACATCATGGTTGGTCACCGCTTCGATCTGTTTGATCTGCTGTGCGTCGTCAAAACTGAACTGATTGGCGACTTTTTGTAAATGTCCTTTTGCTTTGGTCGGCAGTTTAAAGAAACGTTTATCAGCCAGAAAAAAGAAGTATTCAATCTCCACTAGGACCCTGTATTTGATCAGTCCGAATTCAGAAAAATAGTTATCCAAGTGCTGAACTTGTTTGCGATAACGTCCATCGATAGGGGTAACAGCGGTCAGGAGATTGAGTTCCATTGGGGAAATTGAGGTTATTTATTGATTATTGGTTTTCTTTGCATGCAAATTTAGCTGAATTGGACAAGAGAATAAGGATTGGAGCCGTTAGTTATTTAAATACCCGTCCACTGATGTTCGGTGTACGCAGATCCGGGTTAATGGACAAAGTAGAAGTGACGGAAGATTTCCCGGCCAATATTGCATCCATGTTGCTCAATGATCAGGTCGATGTTGGGCTGGTTCCTGTGGCCATTATACCTCGTTTGAAGGAAGCACATATCATTACGGATTATTGCATTGGCGCTGTTGGAGAAGTCGCTTCAGTAGGTATTTTCAGCGAAGTATCGATGGAACAAATCGAAACTCTGATTCTAGATTATCAGAGTAGAACTTCTGTAAATCTGGCTAGAATATTGATCAAAGAGTATTGGAAAAAGCAAGTAAACATTGAAAAAGCTACTGCTGATTATCAGCATCGTATTCAAGGAACTACAGCGGCTGTCGTAATAGGAGATAGAGCTTTGGCTCAACAGCGTCAATCACGTTACTATTACGACCTCAGTCTGGCATGGCAACAGCATACGGGCTTACCCTTTGTATTTGCTGCTTGGGTGTCGAACAAGGTATTGGATGAAGATTTTGTAGATGCGTTCAATCGAGCCAATGCTTATGGGATATCACACCTTGATGAAGTAGTAAAGGATATTGAGTTCCCATATTATGACTTAAAAAAGTATTACGCTACTAATATCAGTTATCATTTAGACGCAGAAAAAAAGGCCGGGTTGCAATTGTTTTTACAAAAACTGTCAGAACTTCCCGACTTGTCTTAACCCATCTTCTATGCATGGAATAGCTGTCATCACCATTTGCTTTAATAATCTGACCGATCTTAAAAAGACCTGTCAGTCGGTAGATGCGCAGACCCTTCACCCTACAGAACATTGGATCATCAATGGTTCTACAACAGATGATATTGCTGACTGGTTAGCAAAAACAGCTCAGCCTGCTTATCGAAAATGGGTCAATGAAAGAGATAAAGGCATCGCTGATGCCTTCAATAAGGGGATTGACAGGGCTGTCTCTGAGATCACACATTTACTCAATTCAGGAGATATTTATGCAAGCGATGATGTTTTGGAAAACGTACATATCTTCTTTCAAAAACATCCCACTGTTCAATGGATCAGTGGAAATATACAGTTAACCCGTGGGGGAGAGCAGGTAGTGGTAGGTAAGCCTTTTGAAAAACGAAAACTGTATAGAGGTATGCGCAGTGTTTCGCATCCAACATGGTTTGTAAAGAAGGGAGTGTATCAACGTACCGGTGGTTATAGTAGTGATTATAAAATTGCGATGGACTATGATATGATGTGCAGACTTGCATCAGAACCTTATCTATATCTCCCAAAAACCATTGCTATTTTTGATGATACAGGTGTTAGCTCGTCACAATATTTGAAGTCTCTGGATGAAAATCGAAAAGTGTATACTACTCACTTCGGACCATCCATCAAATTGAACTTATGGCAGTTGCGGTTGAGAGTGTTGCACTACTTATTACAAAGTAGCTTTGGGAAATGGTTGTTCCGAATCAAGAAAAAAATGGGATTGGAAAATTGGTAATGATCATTTGCCCAAAAAAATATCAATTGCCTTGATCACTTTTTCGGCAGAAACATTTGCGTACGGTTCAGCGATCACAAACTCATATTTACTTCTTACAATCGATGCATCTGTCAATTCCTTTTCAATGTGATCGGGATAACATGCAAAGAAATGAGGTGCTAGGGCAGATGGATATGGGGCAAATCTTTGGTATTGTGATCCATTGAAAACACCAACGACCGGACATCCAACTGCAGCGGCCAAATGAACCGAGCCGGTATCTACTGATAGTAATAATGTGGCGCGATGTAATATCGACAGCATTTCTACAAGTGTAGTTTTCCCGGTAAGATCTATAACAGGATACGTATATGCTTTGCAGAAGGCATCGGTATATGTTCGGTCTCCGGAAGATCCGCATACGACCATTGTGTAACCCTGTGTTTTGAAAAGGTAGGAGGCTGCCAATACAAAATGACCGGTAGGCCAAATCCTGCTAGCGCTTCTGGAGCCCGGGAATAGAACCACATACTTTTCAGGTAATCCTTTGAATGGGGTTAATAGTGATGTTGGTACTCTTGTATCTTCAACAGCTGATTCAATACCTGTTACAAAGGAAGTGAACAATTTATTCCTGAAAAACTCAAATAAAGGCTTTTCAGCGTGATGGAAAAGCCGTGTATACAAGTTCCGGTCATATCCTAACTCATAAGGCTGTACACTTTCTGTGTTTGCTGTCATTCCAATACGATGCTTTGCAGATGCGGCTTTCACAATACTGTCATCATATCTTTTATCCCTGGAAAAAGTGGGGTTGATAATTGTATCATATCCCTGGCGATAGATCATTCTCAAAAAACGATACCTGTATCTCAGGTCTTTCTTGAATTTTATCTTATCGATCCAAAACGATTTCTGAACCGAATCAGCATCAAATGTTTCAAATATGGATTTCCAGCTTTTATTCCCGGTAAAATGAATTTCATACGAACGATAGGCTGGTGCTGACGTGATTTCATTGAGAAAGTTGCGCCATAGCATATAATCACCGATCTCATCAATACGAATGATAAGTAGCTTCTTTTGTTCAGACTTCTGTCTAAAACCCATGCCGGCTAAAAGTCCGATGATCTCGTATATGATTCCTTTGATGCGGTTCAATGACTAACTTAAATAATGCTTACAAATGTACATGATGAAAGTATGATTTGATATAGACTCATTCAAAGCAATTTTTTGCCGCTGATTCACAGATTAAGCAGTTGCATTTACCTATTTTTACTGCATTAAATAGTGTACTATGGGTTTTCTAGGTGATTTGAAGCATCGTTTATATACCAAATTGCGCAGAACATTGAATCTGGAGCAGATAGATGCCCGTCAAGCAAAGATGCATAGTATCCAGATCGAGCAGTTTCTCGAAGATAACCTTTATCGAAATCCTCGTTACCAGCAACCTGATAAGTTGAACAAATATGAGTTTCAGGCTTTTTCTCAAATGGGCGATGATGGGATCATTGAAGAGATTTTTCGAAGGATCGGGACCACTAATCAATATTTCATAGAGTTTGGTGTTGAAGACGGAACAGAGACCAATACTACCTATTTACTTTATAAAGGTTGGAAGGGGCTTTGGATGGATGGCAGTGAAAGACATATCACTGCTATACATGATTCATGCCCAAAAGCTATTGCCAGAGGTGATCTAAAAGCGATTCAGGCATTTATAACAGCAGAAAATATAGAATCACTTTTCGATAAAGCGGGAGTGCCCATCGAACCGGATCTTTTATCGATCGATATTGACAGAAATGATTATCATGTTTGGAAAGCCATACAGAAATATCGTCCACGTGTAGTTATCGTTGAATATAACGCAATCTTTAGACCCGGTTGCGAGTATGTGATCGACTATGATGCAAGTGCGATGTGGGATGGATCCGGCAATACAGGTGCTAGTCTTGAATCATTCTGTAAACTCGCAAGTGAAAAGGGGTATAAACTGGTTGGCTGCTGCTTTGCAGGTGTTAATGCTTATTTTGTTCGGGAAGATGTGATTGGGGATCACTTTGTTGGCCCATTCACAGCTGCCAATCACTATGAGCCACCGCGCTATAATTTATACCACAAAACAGGACACCCACGTAAATTGAGTCTCTAAGAACGTAGCTGATTTTCGGATATGATGAACTCAGTTGCTAAGTCCTTGTCATCTTCGTGGAAAAGACAAACATCGTAGTAAGCAATACAACTATCTCCCTCTTTTGCATAACGGTGTAGATCTTCCAATATCGCTACTTGGTCAATAGGTACGGTCATTAGGTATCTTCCTTTGTTATCAAAAAGAATTACATTTTTGTAGCCAACTTCTCCAAGCGTTAGTAAAGTTGATAAACCTTCTTCACCAATAGCTTGCATATTGGTGGTATTGTATTCAAAATAGATAACCGGTCTTTTTTCACGGATGAGCTTTGCAGAACCTCTGATAATGATGGTATCAAATCCTTCGCAATCAATTTTCAATAACTTTAGCGTACGATTCAATAAGTGTTCTTCTCCTAAAACCTCATCCAAAGTTTTAAAATGTACCACTTCTCCTTGGTCTTCATTAGGTATCAAAGTGGTATTCCAGCCCGTTTTCTCCATGGCTACGCGCTTGCTTTCGATCTTTTCACCTAAAAAGGTTTTGATCAGTGTCACATTCTTAAGCGATATGGTATTTTTTTTCAGAAACTCGAAAGCGAAATCATCACCTTCAATACCAATGACCGGGAGTTCAATCGCAGACTTAATTATGGCAATGGTGTCACCCACATTTGCTCCAACATCTAATACAGAAAGAGAGGGGTACTTTGTAGCCACGCAAGCAGACAATCGTCCAAGCTGTCTATTTGCTCCCGGATCATACTTATAGGTACTGATCTGAGGATTATTCCCGGGCATTTCTAATATATAGTTTCCGACAGTGACCTTCTTGATCTTCTTTTTTTTCTTTTCACTGTGCACATTCACTTTGATAACATCGTATCCGAAAATATTCAATATCGATCTGATCAGTTTACGCATAGCTGCTACTTTATGATGACTTTGCCTCCGGCAATATTACTATCTGTTCAGGAGATCTGATACAATCTTTTCAAATTGAGGTTGATAACAGAAATCATAGGCATTTGGCCCTTCCGGAACTACATTCGGACATTGATAATAGACCTCTAGTATTCTCGGGACTTTCAAGGCTTCTGCCAGTGAAAAAGGAAAGGATTGGTTGCCGATAAATAGTTTGCATCCTGCGATGATGGCAGCAAGTTCTGCAAAATCAGCAACCGGCTGATATTGCAGGTTAGGGATTTCTTTTTTCATCGTTTCATACTCCTCTTGCACACCTACAAAAAATAAGTTGTTATACTTTGAAAGAAATGAGTAAGATATATCGAGTGCATGATATCTACTACTTCTTGCAATGACGATTTTATCAGCGAAGCGATGATTAGGGGTCATTTGCAGCCATGGTTTCCCAAGATCTGCTGTTACAGCAAACGTGAGGAAATACCATCTTGCAATGCTGTACATTCTATAATCAAATGGAAAAGATCTAAATGCGGTGAGATCATAATGAATGGGTTCACCTTTCCAAGCTGCAAAATCAACAATTTCCGGTTGTTGTTGCATCAAAGGTTGAAACAATTCAACACTTTTTTCTGTCAACATTACATTGCCATTCGGATGTCGCATTTGCTTAGTAAAATCACGATTGGGTTGATTCAGTTCAAAGTATAAACAGATCTTTTTGCCTTTCGCAAGTGCTTTCATGGCAGGTATTGAATAGATCACATCACCTGCGTGTCCTGTGTGCTTAAAATGCACTGTGTCACCTGTTATGGGAGTCAATGGCTGCAATACTTGAGGGACTGCTGCCAACCCATTTTTAAAGCTCTGCTCTTTTTGACGATGATTAAAACTGAGCTTCCAGTCTGTCCATATTTTTTTTAAGAATGACATCAGTACTATTAGAGTTT
Source organism: Bacteroidota bacterium (assembly GCA_039795345.1). Lineage (GTDB taxonomy): Bacteria > Bacteroidota > Bacteroidia > Chitinophagales > Chitinophagaceae > Sediminibacterium. The sequence goes on along the minus strand of JBDKEH010000139.1, from coordinate 9,775 downwards.
AGTCACTTTTAAAACGATCACAACATTATAATCGATCTCGCAATTACTGCTGAAAAGGATCTCATAGCTGATCCCGGAAATTTCATTCATCCTTTCAAGCATTAAGTTGTAGCCCATATTAGCATGAATATGATAAGGGTTCATGGGTATCCCCATTTCTTTACAGTACACTTCATATTTAGGCTGATCCGGAAATACTAAAATAAGGTTGCCGCCCGATTTAAGAATGCGGATAAATTTTCGCAATGCATCACCGGTATCAGTAAAATCCTCAATCAGGTGACTAGTATATACATAGTCATAAGTATTATCCGGAACCGGTATCTCATTATTGATCACATCTACACCAATATCTACTTTATCTTTTCCTGTATGTGTATAAGGTTGAGGGAAATCAATACCGTCGCAATCTGTCTTCATGATCTTGTCGCCACCAAAGCCAATATCACAACCCTTACCATTACAATAGGGAAGTACCCAATGTCTTACTTTGGATGTTTCGGAAGGCGATACAAATTGAATTCCGAACCACCGGCTCAAGGTTCCTTTTACTTTTCTTTCAAGCGTTCTTGCAAGGCTCATGTCTAAATGTATAAATTATGTCACAATTTTATCTGCTTCATCTTTTAACCAGCTTGGTATTAAGCCACAAGCTAGCTAAAAGATCAATAATCCTTTTAATGCATCGATCCTGAATTGAATAACTGGCCAGGATTTAGCGGGCTGTCCTTTAAGTGCATAAATAACACCTAATACAACCGATGCTCCTAGTTTAAAGAGATACTCAAGTATTTTCAAGCAATATGATAGCGTACTGATTTGTAAAGTTCTTACTCTTTCTCCTCTTCCATAACCACTGGCTACACGATACAAATAGGCGGGGGTGAGTTTTGAAGTTTCAACAATGTGATGAACAATGATTTCCGGATCATAATAAACTATCACGCCTTTTGCTTGCAGTCTCAAGAAAAAATCTTTTCCCTCACCACCAATTCTTAAAGTGCCTTTTACACCGGGTAATGCAGTATTGAATCCTCCGATCTCATCAAATAAAAATTTTGGTACAATCATATTTGATTCGAGTGGATATTTCCCGGGTTTAAATGCGCAGCTAATAGCAGCATAGTCAAAGTTGCCTACCATCGATGATACATAATGACTCATCCATTTGGGTTCCTCAGGAATGTATTTTGGAATGATACGACCGCCTAATCCACCGGCAGTTGGATGGATCTTAAAAAATTCAGTGATCCTCAATAGATAGTCGGGCTCCGCAATTGCATCGTCATCCATGAAACATAATAAAGGAGATCGCGCGATTTTAGCACCTGTATTTCTTGCGAAAGAAGCACCTTGATTCAATTCATTGGTATAAATGATATTCATCGATGGATGACTCTCAATACATTTTTTACAAACTTCCTCTGTATCGTCTGTTGAATTATTGTTGACAATGATGACTTCAAACAATTCTTTCTGTAATGTTTGTTCTGATAAGCTTTTGATCGCATCGGGTATATAAACGGCCCTGTTGTAGGTACAGATAACCACTGATATGTGAATGGGCGTATTCATAAACTGCGCAAAGATACGAGTGCTTTAGCGATTATATTTTTCCAGTTATGGCGTTCAAAGAAAGTATCCGGGGTGTCTGATTGATGATAGGGGTTGATATTGCTCATAACATTTGCAAAGACCGTCCAGTCATAATCAGCAACCACTTTTACTTTATCTCCAATTAAAGATGGGAGAAGTCCTTTGGCACCTGTGGCTGTAGTGATCACTGTTTGGTGACAGGCCAAAGCTTCTACCAGTTTTGTCTTAATACCTCCTCCGAGTGTTACCGGATTGATCGAACAATCTGTTCCGATCATGAAAACATTGATGTCATCTACAAATCCACAAAAGATGATTTCAGGTTGATCCTTTAAAACAGATTCCCATTGTTCTGGAAGATCACTTCCGCATATGAAAATTTTAAAAGGCAGTTTTTTTTCCCTTAAACGTGGAAGTAACTCGTAAACAATAATATGAAGTGCATCAATATTTGGGGTGTAATTAAGAGAGCCGTTAAAAAGGAATAGTAAAGTATTGTTGGGTATTTTAAAATACTCCATGATTCTTCTCCGCAGAATCGCCTTGCTAATATCTAAATTGTTTTCAGGTTGTATCCCATATGTGATCACGCTGCACTTTTCAGGATTTAATGTCCAATGAGTGATTGCGTAGTTGAGATCTTCTTCTGTAATAAAAAAATTATAATCAGCTTTGCCATGAATATATTTTTCATAGCTACCGTAAACCTGCCAAAACAATCGTTGCATGTCTCTGAAACGATGTGTTTCGATATTATGGGAACGAATAACAAAAGGCTTGCCGGTTAGCCATCTCAATAATAAGCCTAGCCAACCGAAATAGGAATGTTCAATGATGATGACATCCACCCGATACTTGCGAATTAGTTTTCTTAGCCTGAATAAGTATAATACATTCAATGGGCCTTTCCAATGATCAAAAAGAAAATTTTCTACCGATGCATTTGGTACCGTATCGATTTGGTTATTTTTTGCAACAGCTAAAATTAGTTTGGTCTCTTTTGCTAATTGCTCATAAAATCCCTGGACACATTTTTGTCCACCCATGCGGGCAGGAAAAACAGTATAGGAAACGATACCTAAAACAACAGGTGTATCCATCAGGCTTTATCTTCTCTTTTTCTTCTGAGTGAAAAGAAGCCGGCAAGGATCAATAAAATCCAGATCGGTGCAGATGTGATCACTGCAATTTTCGCACTGTTGTAATATGATGCCGGTTTAAATTCAAATACAATCTCATGATTGCCTGCCGGAATGGCTAATCCACGTAATACATAATTCACTTTTACGATCGGGGCTTCTTTTCCATCAATCGTAGCAGTCCATCCACGGTCGTAAAATATTTCGCTGAATACTGCGAATTGATTACTGCTGCTGTTAGATCGATAACGTATCAGATCATTGTCATTGAATACTTGTGCGATACTGGCTGTTGAATCGGCTACCGGCTCAAAAGCAATATCTTTTTTGAAATCAGCTTCAATGATGGCTGTATCAGCAGGAGAGAATTGATCCATAGCTTTCATTACTGCTGCAGCATCTTTCTCATAGCGAATTCCTTTGACAAACCAAGCATGTCCCAGTGCATCAGGATTCACTTGTAAACCGGGTTGACCTGTCTGCGGATTTGGAACAATGAAATATTTTGTATTCATCATATTCAGCACAGACATATTCATTGGCTGTTTATTTAGCTGAAAACTGATGAGGTCATTGTATATACTAAGTTTTGCTGGATGATATCCACCCACAGAGCGATGATGATAAGCAGTAAATGCATCGGTGTATGGGTCTACTGTAAGATTGAGTACACGTGGCCGAGAAGTGTCTTTCAATATTTCCTGATCAATAGGAGTAGGGGAGAATTGACTTTCGTTCACCAATTCAGCGTCCTCGAAATTCCTATCACGTAAATATCTTTTTCCTACTCCAAAAAGATCGATGGAACTCAATGCCACAATGCCTATCAAAACATAGGTAGTCTTGAGTTTATCTTTTATAAACAACCATAATAACGCGGCAGCAGCGGCGATGAACATGATTGATCTGAGAAGGTCACTTCCGAATAAAGATCGTCTGTCTTCTTTCAATGCATTATAAAAACCATTGCCTTCTTCTTGATTACCCCCCAGCGATTGTGTCAATGCATTTTTGATTTGGTCATCTTTGCCGATGTAGTCAAAAGTGAAATATAACAATACCGCACCCAATAAAATTCCACCGGTTACATACACGGCTTTTTTTAATGCTTCCAATGCGATGGCTTTGTTTTTCTCTTCAAAAAGAAATTGTTGCAATGCCATGATGCCTAATAATGGAAACAAGAGCTGAGGTAAAATGAGTATAATACTTGGTGCGCGGAACTTATTGTATAGAGGAAGATTGTTAAAAAGGAAACTGTTAAATGACATGAAGTTACTTCCCCAACTCATTATTACGGCAAGCATACATACCCCCAATATCCACCAACGATGCCATGTTTTGAGATACACCATTCCTAATACGAATAGAAAACAAATAATGGCACCTAAATAAACTGGGCCCGATGTCATCGGCTGTGGTCCCCAATAAGTAGGTATAGAGCCTGCAAATTGAGCTGCTTGGTCTTCAGGTATTCCTTTTTCAATCGCCCTTTTGGCAAAATTAGAGTTAGCATCCAATTCCCCATTACTACTTCCTCCATAAATGCCCGGTACTAAAAAAGTGTAGGTTTCAGCAATGCCATAGCTACCATAATAAAATGCATAATCAATATCCAAGCCTTTGCTTTTTGTAGCTTGCCCGGTAGAATCTAGTTTAACAGATCCTCCACGCATGGTTGCTTTTGCATAATCACTGGTAGTAGCAAGCGTAACGATATTTGGGCCAACACCCAATGCGCCCATTGATATTGCAAGCGCAAGTGAAATACCCATGTGCTTATAATCTTTCTGTTTGATCCATTGAATCAAGAATCCAATGGTCATGAAGCCAGCAACGAACAGAAAATAATACGTCACCTGCAGGTGATTCATGGCGATGAGCAGGAAACTGAAAAGAGCGGTAAGTGCTGCACCCCACCAATATTCTTTCTTGTAAATCAGCCATAAAGCTCCTAATAATGCAGGCATATATCCCATAGCTTGCATTTTTGTATCATGTCCAACCGCAATGATCACCGGATCATAAGTTGCATAAGCATAAGCAATACCCCCTAAAATGCCGATCCATGGTTTAGTACCGATGACTTGCGATAGGAAATAAAAACTGATACACAAAAGAAAAAAGAATCCAATGGGCTTACCCATGAATAACATGAACAACTGATGAAAATAAATAGGTGTAATTGGATTGGCAGCTTCCATGGCAATTTGGTAAGCAGGCATGCCACCAAAAAGATTGTTGTTCCATAGTGGGTAATGTCCATGCGTTGCTTTATAATTGAATAGGTCCTGAGCCATTCCCTTCCAGTGAGACACGTCTGACTGGTTGATCACTTTGCCTTCTAATGCAGGTTTGCAAAAAATAATGGCTACTAAGAGAAATATACCTACCGCTATCGCATGCGGCAATAAAGATTTCCATTGAAACTGCTTCATGATACTTTTTTGAGCTATCAGCAAACCTACAGGAAAATTGTTTGATTTTTTCCTGTTAAGGCAGTCATTTACAAACAGTTTGATAGTATTTTGTGAAAAATCTGATACCCTCATTACAACGAAACAGTTATGGCAGGATTTTCTTTCTTTTCCAGATTTGCATTTATCTGTAATGTTTTCTTTTTGATCAGTCTCAGTATCATTCTTTTTGTTGTGACAGATCAAGCAGAGAAGTTTGGTTTTTTCGCCGGTACGGCCATCACCATGGGGATGGTTATAGCACCCATCCTAAATATGGGGGTGAACATATGGCTCATCGTTTTGTTGTTGAATAAAAAGCAGATCACTGTAGTAAAATGGCTGACTACATTTAACTTTTTAGTGCTGGTGCTTCAAATGATTTATTTCATGAATTAACTACTTATGATCACACATATTTTACGTGATAAGCCTACAAAATTATTCATTAGTATCGCTGCATTTTTTGTAGCCAATGCCTTGATCGCTGAATGTATCGGTGGGAAGATATTTTCTTTGGAGAAGATATTTGGTCTAGATCCCGCTAATCTCACTTTATTTGGACAAACAGGGTTGTCTTTCAATCTTACTTGTGGAGTTTTGTTATGGCCATTGGAATTTGTGATCACTGATATTGTCAATGAATACTATGGACCAAAAGCTGTAAGAAGGATCAGCTATACTGCAGTGGTGTTGATCACATACGCTTTCATTATGTTTTATGCAGCGATGAGTATTCCGCCTGCAGATTTCTGGATTACTTCAAAAGAGGCCGAAGGTATTGCGAATATGCAGGATGCATTTGGAGGTATTTTTGGACAAGGGATGTGGATCATTGCAGGCAGTCTGATCGCATTTTTGGTGAGTCAAATTGTTGATGTAACTGTATTTCATAAAATCAAAAAAAGAACCGGACAAAAGTGGGTATGGTTGCGAGCTACGGGCTCTACATTGGTATCTCAGCTCGTAGATAGTTTTATTGTGTTGTTCATTGCATTCAAGATCGGTAATGGATGGAGCTGGAAATTAGTATTGGCCATTTGTTTGGTCAATTATCTCTACAAATTCACTATGGCTATCATCCTTACACCTTTGATCTATTTCGCAGAAAACAGAATCGACCAATACCTTGGTTTAGAAACTGCTCGTAAAATGAAATTAGCAGCAATGGGAAAGGAGGAGGAGTGAGTGTGAATGGTGAATAGTCAATAGTGAGTAGTGAGTAGTGAGTATGGTTTTATGTTGTACGGGATTATAAATACAAATACTCAATACCCAGTACCCAATACCCATTGACCTCATTATCTTTTCTTCAACAGCTCGATCACCACTTTATCAATTGGTAGTGTAACAGCATCTGCATTGAGTTCATTCCAAGGGATCCATCGGAAGACTTCGCTTTCACCATTCGGGTCACTCGTTTGTTCGGGGCTTAAATCGAAGGGTTTTGTTTTGGTATCCAATGAAATGGGCTCGCAGGTATGCACGAGGTAATAAATAGAAATGATTTGGTCTTTTTGATTGAAAGCTGAAATTTGAAAAAAATCTGTGGTATAAAAGTGTTCACCCACAGTTACATCCAGTCCTGTTTCTTCTTTGAATTCTCTTTTTAAACAATCTCTTGTGCCTTCACCGAACTCTAAACCGCCACCGGGTAATTTGGTAATGTATGCACCACGGATAAATTCGTCACTCACTAAAAGACGTTGTTGACTGTCTAATAAAATACCATACACACGTACATTGAATAACGGCATATCAAAACCATTTCTTTTTCATGAAATACCAGCTAATGACAACGGCTATGGCAATCGATAAACCAATTGGTACATAAAACGCATAAGGAGAGTGTGCCCACGGAATATTGTCAACGTTCATTCCATACAAACTTGCAACCATTACGGGTAATGAGAGAATAATTGTGATGGATGTCAAACGCTTCATCACATTATTCAAGTTGTTACTGATGATGCTGGCAAATGCGTCTAAGGTACTGGTAAGGATATTCGTATAAATATTCGCCATCTCAAGGGCTTGACTCGTGTCAACGATCAAATCATTCAAGAATTCTCTTTCTTCTTCATTTAAGCTCAGGAAATTCGTTCTTTCAAGTTTCATCATCAGCATTTCGTTACTACGTAATGCCGTTACGAAATACACCAAGCTTTTTTGTATACGCATCAGATTCAGTAGATCGACATTGCTGTTGCTTTGATACAAACTTGTTTCATATTGATTTCGTCTGTGATTGATCTCTTTCAGAAACTCCATGAAATTTTGAACAACTTTTTCAAAAACTTTCAGGATCATCATGTTCTTTTTGTCAGGATGTCTTTTTTGAAAAGAGTTCAGGAATTTTTTAATGGCGCCGTTATCAAAAGAGTTTACTGTAACGATCTGTGTGTGTGTGAGGATGATACAGATGGGGATGGTGATATAAAATGCATCACTATCATTGAAAGAATTATTCTCTGTAGGTGTTTTGATAACAACAAATCGAACATTGTCTTCGATTTCATAACGTGGGCGCTCATCAATATCCAATGAGTCACGTAGAAATTCGATAGGGATATCTAATCCTTCTGATAGTTCTATGAATTCCTCTTCTTTAAAAGGAGGAACAAGATTTACCCAGACATCTCTATCTGCTTTATTGATCTCAACAGTTTGTCCGTTTATATTTTTGAAGTATTGAATCATAGGGTGATTGTTGGATATCAGGTGTCAGATTTATTGCAAATCTGACATCTGATATGATCAAATTACTATTTCTCCTTTAAAAACAAATTCTGCCGGACCACAAAGCCAGATATTTCTGAATTGTTGTTCGTTGATCTTTTCAAACTCAACAGCAAGATAGCCGCCTTTTGTTTTGATATCTATATGATTTAAACCTTTGTTGTTATGAGCAAATGCAAGTGCTGCTGCAGTTACACCTGTTCCGCAACTAAATGTTTCATCCTCTACGCCACGTTCATACGTTCTTACAATGATATTTTTTTGTCCTTGCTCTACAAAGTTTACATTGATGCCATTGGTGATAAAGTCTTTGCTGTTGCGAATATTTTTTCCCTCAGTATATACATCTAAGTTCATGATATCATGAACCGACTTAATATAATGAGGTGATCCTGTATCTAGAATGGAATCACCATGATAATTAACGATGCTGTCTACATCTTTCATTTTTAATCTGACCCATTTTTTTTCATCAATTTCGGCTTCATGTTCTCCATCCGATGCAAGAAAATAATAGGTTTTCTTTTGTATACCCATGTCGTAGGCAAATCTTGTCAAACACCTGCCACCATTACCACACATGCTGCTTTCATTGCCGTCGGCATTGTAATATTTCATTTCAAAATCAAATCCCTGTAAAGTATTGAGCAGCATTAATCCATCAGCACCAATGCCAAATCTTCTGTCGCATAAACGATTGATCTGTGCTGTTGATAAAGAGATATTATTGTCTCGATTATCCATGATCACAAAATCATTTCCTGTGCCTTGGTATTTGTAGAAAGTAAGGGTCATTCTTAGATTTATTTAGACAATGTTTCAAGGGTCTTTATAATTAGCTTTTCTACTGCGGCAGCACCATCTTTACTAAACTGTTTACTAATACGATTGGCTACTATAGCGCTTAAACTCAAACAATGGTGCCCTAAAAGTTTACCAAGACCATAGATACCGCTTGTTTCCATTTCAAAGTTGGTGATACGGTGATTGCCGTATCTAAAACTAGTCAGTTGATCAACCCAATCTGTATTGAATAAACCGAGTCTAAGTACCCGTCCTTGTGGACCATAAAACCCAGGACAGGTAACGGTTATGCCATGATGAAAGCCATCTACAAAATGTTTCAATATGGAAGGTCCTGCCGCAGCGATATACGGTGAAGCAATTGAATGTCCTAGGTTGGTGTGATTGATGAATGCTCCTAATATTTCAATTTCTTCAGGATTGTTTTTTTGTTGATAAAAATTCAAAAGGTTGTCGATTCCTAATCCATGTGTGCTGGCAACAAAACTATCAGCCGGAATATCTTCTTGTAATGATCCGGATGTGCCTACACGAATAATTGTGAGAGGAGTATGTGTTGATTTCACTGTTCTTGTATTGAAATCAATATTTACTAAGGCATCCAATTCATTCAAAACAATATCAATATTATCTGTACCTATACCTGTAGATACTACGCTGATTCTTTTATTACCAATGAATCCGGTATGGGTTACAAATTCACGATGTTGAAATTTGCCTTCGATATGATCAAAATGCTTGCTGACTTCAGATACGCGATCTGGGTCACCAACAGTAATAATTGTAGATGCTAATTCTTCCGGCCTAAGATTCAGGTGATATACGGCACCACGTTGATTCAGGATAAATTCACTCTCTGCGATTCGATTCATAACGAATGGGTTAATGCCGACAAATTTCGGGTTTTCGCATTTAGAATTTTGAAATTCCTTTGATTGCTTTATTTTCGCAGCCTGCTACAGAAAAGGTCCTGTGGCCGAGTGGCTAGGCAGAGCTCTGCAAAAGCTTCTACAGCGGTTCGAATCCGCTCGGGACCTCTGA
>JBDKEH010000133.1:0-28335 GCA_039795345.1 Bacteroidota bacterium | reverse complement strand
GTCAACAGAAACAGGCCCATGACAAAAAGGAACAATCTTTGCATACAATAAATACGTTCATTGAACGCAGATAGTTTTAAATTACGAACTGAAAAATTAATGGTTATTATGGACAATATGTTGCAAAAGGTAAAAGAAACAGTTTCTTTTTTAGTTGAAAAAGGGTTTAAGAATCCTGAAACGGCTGTTGTGCTGGGTACTGGCTTAGGTTCATTTGTACAACATATAGAGATCATACATTCCATTCCATATCATGAGATACCTCATTTTCCCTTATCCACGGTTGAGTTTCATAAAGGACAATTGATCTATGGAACTGTACATGGTAAAAAGGTTATCGCCATGCAAGGGCGATTTCATTATTATGAAGGCTATAGTATGCAGCAGATTACTTTTCCAATTCGAGTGATGAAAGAGTTGGGGGTTCAATTTTTATTATTGAGTAATGCAGCAGGTGGAATGAATCCTTTGTTTAAAAAAGGTGATATGGTGTTGATCAATGATCATATTAATTTATTACCCGAAAATCCATTGCGTGGACTGAATGATCCTGCTTTTGGGAATCGTTTTGTAGATATGTGTAAGCCTTATGATGATGCTATTGGACAACAACTCATCAAAGCTGCGCATACAACGCAAAAAGAATTGTTGCATGGGGTATATGTGGCAGTACAGGGACCAAACTTAGAGACGAGAGCGGAATACCGTTATCTGAGAGCTGCAGGGGCAGATATGGTGGGCATGAGTACTGTTCCTGAAGTCATTGTAGCGAATCATATCGGATTGCGTTGTGCTGCCGTAAGTGTGATCACCGATGAATGTGATCCGGATCATCTGCAACCGGTAAATATTGCTGAGATCATTGAAGTAGCAGGGAGAGCCGATGCCGGACTAAGTGAAATTTTTGCCAAGGCAATAGCAGACTTGAAATAATGAATATCGATAAGAAAATGTTAGGCATACCTGATCTTCATTATTCAATATTCATCAGTCACAAAGAGCCTCCCTCAAATAGAATGGCATCTACCAATACTTCAACAGGTTCTTTTTTTCCTTGAATGCATTCGAGCATTTGAGCAAAAGCTTGTTTGCCGAGTTTTTCACCGCTTGTCTCAATATAAGTGATTTGTGGATGAAACAGTTTTGGGATAGTACCATTACTAATGGTCAATAAAGCAATATTGTCGGGATAGCGCAGTCCTTTTTCCTGAATGGTTTTCAATACCCCAATCAATACTTCATCACTCATACAAAAGATGATATCGGGTAAATGTTTATTCAGCATTTGATTCGAGAGTGTCTTGGCTTCTTCAGAGCTGTTGGCATGTTCAATAAGTAATGAAATATGTGGGTGAGACTGGAATGCATTTCTCAACGCAGCTTCTCTTTTTTGTGTAATAGAAAGTGCGGGATTTCCAAAGATGGCCAGTATAGATTGATAGGGGTGTTTTAAGATTAATTCTGCCGCCAGTTGTGCACTTTTTTCATCGGCCATACTAATCTTGTGTATATTGGTTTGATCAGGGACATTATCAAAAAATAATACCGGAATCTCCATTTCCTGCATCTTTTCGAAACTGCTCATGTCTTTCGTATTGGAGCTCAAGCAAGCAAACACACCGGATACACGATTTTGTCTAAATAGTTTCAAGTTTTCTGTCTCGATAAGCGGATCATTACCTGATTGTAAGATCATAACGGCATACCCTAATTTTCTAGCTTCTTCTTCAACGGCCGCGATAAAGGTTTCATAGAAGTAATTCGAAATGGTGGGGACCATTAATCCTAAAAGCTTACTATTTTTTGTTCTTAATTGTACAGCATTTGCATTCGGTTCATAATCAAGCGTACGTGCTAATTCTATGACCTTTTCACGGGTTTTTATGGAGATATCAGGATGGTGTTTTAGGGCGCGAGAAACAGTAGAAATGCTTATGCCCAATATCTCAGATATCTTTTTTAATGTGGTGTTGGTCATTCAGTGATCTATTTGGAAAGGAAAAATAAAGAAAATTTCCACAGCAAACCTTTGCGGAAATTCTTTCTAATATCTCTAAATGGCTGATTTTCTGATAATTAATGCAAAATAAAATCATTTGCAGCCCTTAAAATACCTGAATTGTGCATCATTTTAATGGAGAATGTGGTCTTGGCTGAATGAGTATTCTTTACACATTGGATCAGATTCACAAAATTTTAAGAAAATATTTTGTTTCTGAAAAAAATGTGTACTTTGTACACGCTTAATAACCAATAAACTGCCATTTATGAATCTTTCGAAGCTTGTCAGGCCCGCATTGGTGGGTTTACTCGCTTGCGTATTTACCCTATTCGCGCAGGCACAAACAAAAACGGTTACTGGTAAAGTAACTGACTCAAAAGATGGATCACCTCTTGCAGGTGCATCTGTATTAGTGAAAGGATCATCGGCTGGTGCGCAAACCGGTGCAGATGGTACTTTTAAGATTAATGTTCCTTCATCAGCAAGAACACTAACTATATCCTTTGCCGGATATGCTTCAGCTGATGTGAACATCTCAGCCTCCAATACTGCCAACGTATCGCTTACCGCTTCTGCGGATGCGCTTGCTGATGTGGTAGTAGTTGGTTATGGTACCAGAAAGTCTAAAGACGTTACTGGTTCTGTTTCTCGTGTAACAGAAAAAGATTTTAACAAGGGACAAATTGCTTCTCCTGAACAATTGTTACAGGGTCGTACAGCAGGTGTTCTGGTAACGCCATCAACAGGTGAGCCGGGTGCTGCTGCTACTATCAACATCAGAGGTACTGGTTCTATCAGTGGTGCTCAAGAGCCATTGTATGTAATTGATGGAGTGCCTTTGATTCAAGGTGGTACATTAGGTACCAATGGAAGTGGTGTTGAAGGTGGTACTACTGCTAAAAACCCACTCATTTTCTTGAACCCAACCGATATTGAAAGCATTACTGTGTTGAAAGACGCGTCTGCTGCTGCTATCTACGGTTCAAGAGGTGCGAATGGTGTTATCTTGATTACTACTAAACAAGGTAAAGGTGGTAAAGGTGGTGTGTTCTCTTACGGAGCTAATACTACACTAGCCGAAACAGCTCGCCGTTATAACCTGATGAATGCACAAGACTTCTTATTGGCAGCGAAAAAAGCCAATATCGATGGTGGTGCATCTCCTGATGCTGCTGCAGCTGCAGTAGTAGGTATCGACAGAGGCGAGAATACTGATTGGCAAGATGTGATTTTCAGAACTGCTATTTCTCAAAATCACAACTTAAGTTGGTCAATGAGCAACAAAGGAACCTCTATTCGTTTAAGTGGTTCTTATGATAACCAAGAAGGTATTATCAAAAATACCGGTTTAGAGAGAATGACAGGTCGCGCTAATATTAGTCAGAAATTACTCAACGATAAGCTGAGATTAGAAGCTAATATGACTATGTCTAGAACTGAAAACTCATACGCTCCACTCTCTAATAACGCAGGTTATCAGGGTAGTTTGTTGGGTGCTGCACTTCAGTTCAATCCAACCAACCCTATCTATAATAAAGATGGTTCTTTCTATCAGCCAGGTGATCAGCGTAATCCGGCACAAATGCTGGCTTATTTTTCTGATAACGATTACATCAATCGTTTCCTTGGTAATTTCTCAGCAAGTTATCAAATCACTAAAGACCTTAGCTATAAAGTAGTGTTAGGTTTGGATAACTCTAAATCAGAAAGAACTTCATTTGCTGACCCACGTTTAGGATCTAACGCTTACGGTGGTACCATCAACGTATTCGGAAGAGACTATGGAAATGGTATCCAAGGTAATGGTCGTACAACAAGACAAAACCTGGAAACTAAATCAACACTGGTTGAGCACTATCTGACATATGACAAAACTTTCAATGAGAAGCATGCTATCAATGCGATCGCAGGTTATTCATATCAGAGTTTTGAAAACAGATATAATGCATCATTTGGTTGGGGCGTAAAATCTCCTGTTGTTTCACCAACAGATGTATTTGTAAAAGATTACAACGCATTCAACAACTATGCGAATTTCGTACCTGGTTACGATAAAAATGAATTGCAGTCAATCTTTGGTCGTTTGAACTATACTTATAACGACAAATACTTCTTGACTGTAACTGTAAGATCGGATGGTTCTTCTAAATTCGGTTCTAATAACCGCTATGCTACATTCCCTGCCTTTGCTTTCAAATGGAGAGCTTTGGAAGAGTCTTGGATGCAAGATATTTTTGGAGGTTTCCTGAGCGATCTGAGCTTTAGAGCTAACTACGGTAAATTGGGTAGCCAGGATAACTTAGGCTCTTATGCAGCCTTGAACCTGCAGCAAACATTTGATGTTGGTTCTGGTCCTGTTACTCGTTTCGTACAACAAGGTAACCCGGATCTGAAGTGGGAAGAAGTTGCTACTACAGGTTTCGGAGTTGACTTAACTACCAAAGACAGAAGATTGTCTGTAACCTTGGATTACTACAATAACAAGCGTACAAACATGCTGTTCTTTGCTCCTACTCCGGGAGGTTTCGCTCCAACTGCTAACTGGTGGATAAATTTAGATGGCGAAGTAATCAACAAGGGATGGGAAGCAAGTGTTAACTATCGTGTTATCCAAGGCAAGAAGTTCGGTTGGGAAGTTAACTATAACATGACCACAGTTAATAATAATATCGAAGGTTTACCAACACCTATCAATACAGGTGCTGTAAGCGGACAAGGTCTGACTGGTGCATTTGCACAAACCCTTACCAACGGTTCTTCGATCTTTACTTGGTCTATGCCTGTTTTCAACGGCTTTGACGGTAACGGAAACGCTCGTTATGGAAATGGTGCTGCTAACCAATTAGTTGGATCAGCTTTACCAACTTTCTTTGCTGGTTTGACAAACAATTTCTCTTATGGAAGATGGAATTTGAGTGTTTTCTTGAACGCTATTACCGGATTCCACGTATATAACAATACAGCAAACGCATTATTCCTAAAAGGAAGTTTGCGTAATGCTCGTAACGTAACCTATGAAATAGGTAACGGACCTGAAAATCCATTTAACCCTGGATCAGTTTCAACTCGTTTCTTGGAGAAGGGTGATTTCATCCGTCTGGCAAACGTGAACCTGAGCTACGCATTTAACCTGAAGAAAAACAGCATTTTCAAATCAATGTCTGTATTCGCATCTGGTCAGAATTTGGCCTTGATCACCGGATACTCTGGCATCGATCCGGAAGTGAATGTTGACAAAAACATCAATGGTATCCCTTCTCGCGGATTTGATTACACTCAATATCCAAGACCAAGGATCGTTACTGTAGGATTAAATGTTGGATTTTAATTTATAAATACTGAAAGCAATGAAAAATATTATTAAAAGTAGGATTGTACCGGTTGTAGCTGCAGTAGCCGCACTAACCGTATCATGCTCCAAGCTTGATCCAAAGCTGGATGCACCTAACTCAATCGCACCTAGCACAACCAGTGGTGCTCCAACACCTCCGTCAATAGCTGCGGTATATGAGCAATTGAATCAATTAACCGGCGGCCAGGGTAACTGGTTTGGTTTGCAAGAGCACTCCACCGATGAGATCATGGGCCCAACACGTGGTACCGACTGGGATGACTTCGGTACTTGGCGTCGTCTGCATTTGCATACTTGGGGTCCTGACCATAACCAAATCAACGACACTTGGAATGGTTTGAACGGTGCTCTGTTCCAAACTACACTGGTAGCTGAAACAGCTACTGGCTTAACAAAGGCAGAAGGTCAGTTCTTGCGTGCTTTCTTCCGTTTACAGGTTTGTGACCTTTACGGACAAGTTCAATCGCGCCCTGCAACAGCTGCTGCCAATGCTATTCCTGATGTATTAACAAGATCAGCTGCGATCGACGCAATTATTACTGAACTTGAAGCTGCTGTTCCTAGCTTGCCTTCATATGACAGAAATAACAGAGGTCAGGCTACTAAAGAAGCAGCTTGGGCTTTGCTTGCAAAAGCATACCTGAACAAGGCTGTTTATAAGCAAGATCCTGCATCACCTGCAGGTCCATTCACTTTCGCTCCTGCTGATATGAATAAGGTGATCGAATATTGTAACCTAGTTGCTGCGAATGTTAACCTCAGTCTTGATCCTCAATACTGGGATAACTTCAAATGGAACAACGGTACAGCTTCATCTGAAAATATCTTCGTACGTAAAGCAGGTAGTGATGCTAGAGCCGGTAACGGTGCTAACCTGGTTTGGCAGACTTGCCAAAGCTGGCACTACAACCAGCGTCCATCAAGTTGGAATGGTTTCGTAACGCTTTCTCAATTCTATGATAGCTTTGAAGATGTTGACGTTCGTAAATCAACTCCTCTCGCTGGTTATACCAACTTAGTAGGTGCTAATGCTGGTTTCCTTGTTGGACAAGCGCGTGGTCCTGTTAAACCTGGCAATCCTAAAGAACCAGGTGTAATTGGTGATCCAATTGGTGACCTGTATGACAGAAGTGGTAACCCATTGATCTTCACTCGTACCGCATCTATCTTCTTCAATGGTGAAGCAAGCGGTATCCGTGTAAACAAATTCCCTCTGGATCCTGCAACTATCAATGATGGTGCATGGGGTAGCCAGAATGAATTTCCTTTCCTGCGTTTCGCTGATGTTCGTCTGATGAAAGCTGAAGCATTGCTGAGAGGTGGTACAACTGGTGCAAATGGTGAAACTCCATTGACTATTGTAAATAGCATCCGTGCATTAAGAGGTGCTACTCCGGCTACTTCAGTTACATTGACTTCACTGTTGGCTGAAAGAGGTCGTGAACTCTATCTCGAAGGTCACAGAAGAACAGATATGATTCGTTTCGGAAGATTCAACGCTCCTGTTGAAGAAAGACCAAACGCATCTGAAGCATACAAAGCAGTATATCCAATTCCAACTACTGCATTGGCATCAAATCCTAATCTGAAGCAGAACGTAGGTTACTAATTCAGATGAGTATATACTTTATAAGCCGGCTCGTTTTCGAGCCGGCTTTTTTTATATACTCATGTCTTCACATAATGAGTATCAGCCGGTATTTATACTATTTTAGCGTATGATGATACGCTATAGAATTTGGTTGATAATAATCTCTTTTTCTTGCTTCACGGCCTGCAAGAATGATCAAAAGAAAACACTGTTTTCATTAGTAACAGATTCTAACATTAGTTTTACCAATACACTTACAGAATCGGAATCATTCAATGTATTCAAGTATCGGAATTTTTATAATGGCGGGGGAGTAGCTACAGGAGATCTGAATAATGATGGACTTCCGGAAGTATTTTTTACTGCCAATCAAAGCAGTAATAAGTTATACCTGAATAAAGGTGATTTGAAATTTGAAGATATTACTGCGAAAGCCGGTATTACATACAACAATGAGTGGAGTACAGGAGTAGTCTTTGTTGATATCAATGCCGATGGCTGGCTTGATATATATGTGTGCAATGCAGGAAATATGCTCAATAAAGCACTGCGGAAAAATAAATTGTACATCAATAACCATGATCTTACGTTTACAGAAAAGGCAGCTGAATATGGATTGGATAACGATGGTTATACGACTCATGCTTCCTTCTTTGATTATGATCTTGATGGCGATCTAGACTGCTTTTTGGTGAATAATAGCCCTATTCCCGTAAACTCTTTGAACTATGCGAATATGCGTAGTATCCCGGATGCGCAGGCTCCTTATGCAGAATTCTTAAAAGGAGGTGGAGATCATTTGCTTCGGAATGATAATGGAAAGTTTACTGATGTAACGAAAGAAGCCGGCATCTATGGCAGTATCATCAGTTTTGGTTTGGGAGTTACCGTAGGTGATGTGAATCTCGACGGATACCCTGATGTCTATGTTTCTAATGATTTTTTTGAAAAAGATTATTTATATATTAATCAACGTGATGGTACATTCAAAGATGAGATAGAGGCGCGCACCCAACATATCAGCTTTTCATCTATGGGAGCTGACCTTCAAGACATCAATAATGACGGTAAGCCAGATATTTTTACAACGGATATGTTGCCGGGAGATGATTATCGTCTTAAAACAAATACCTCTTTTGAAAACTATGATGTCTTTAAGCTAAAACAAGATCAAGGGTTTTTTAATCAATACACCCAAAATGCATTGCAGGTTAACAATGGTGATGGGAAATTTTTGGAAACAGGATTCTTTAGTGGTGTTGCCGCTAGTGATTGGAGCTGGGGAGCTCTGATGTTTGATGCAGATAATGATGGGTTATCGGATATTATCGTATGTAATGGCATATACCGTGATGTGACTGATCAAGATTTTATTGACTTCTTTGCTAATGATGTTGTGAACCAGATGGTCCTCAAAGGAAAAAAAGAAGAAGTTAATACCGTAATTGGTAAAATGCCAAGTGTTCCCATACCGAATAGCGCTTTCAGAAATCTTGGCAATTTGAAATTTAGTGATGCAGGAACCGATTGGGGACTCGATCAGCCGACATTTTCCAATGGAGCAGCTTATGCGGATCTAGACAATGATGGGGATCTTGATCTTATTATCAATAATGTAAATCAAAAAGCACTTGTATATAAAAATACAGGAAGAGATAATGCTACCAATAATTATCTCGCATTACAACTACACTATAAAGGCAATAATCCATTCGCTATCGGAAGTAAGGTCAAAGTATTTGCAGGAGATCAAGTGATCACACGTGAATTGATACCGAGTAAAGGATTCCAATCATCAGTAGAATACAAACAAACCATAGGTGTTGGAAACAAAAAAATTGACTCTGTTCAAATACAATGGCCGGATAACAACATCAGCGTTCTTCCGAAGGTTTCTCTAAACAGTTTGCAACATATTTATTATGATAGTATTCAGGTACAATCCATACAGCCGGATAAGAACTTAGCGACCACAACTCTTCTTTCTTTAACCAACTTTTCTTTTGATGCACATAAAGAAGATGAATACGTTGATTTCTATCAGGAAAGAAATATTCCTTTTATGTTATCAAAACAAGGCCCGAAAACAGCAGTGGCTGATGTCAATAAAGACGGCTTGGATGATCTGTTTGTAGGAGGCGCGGTTGGACAACCATCACAATTATACTTACAAACAGCGCAGGGTTTCGTCAAAAAACAAGTGCCTGATTTCGAAAAATTTATTTTTAATGATGTAACAGCTGCTATTTTTCTGGATGTAGACCAAGATGGAGATATGGACTTGTTTACGGGTGGCGGTGGAAATTTTGCTCCGGCAACTTCAGAAAAATACCAACACCAACTCTATATCAATGATGGCAAAGGTAACTTCACTTTACAATCCGGAACCTTTCCATTGAGCCATACCAATGCAGGAGTTGCAATTGCATTGGATTATGATGCAGACGGCAAAACAGACCTTTTTGTTGGAAGCAGAAGTGAGCCTCAGAATTATGGCATTGCTCCCAAAAGTTATTTGTATCACAACGAAGGCGGAGGGTCATTTTCTGATGTAACGGATAAGGTCGCCCCTTTTCTCAACACATTGGGCATGATCACTTCAGCAGCATGTGCCGATATCAATGGTGATCAAAAAAAGGAACTCATTATTGTTGGAGAATGGATGTCACCCAAAGTGTATGCTTTTTCAAGTGGACAATTTAAAGAACTATCAACGGGACTCGAAAAAGAAATGGGATGGTGGCAGTCTATTTCCGTTGGTGATTTGAATGGTGATGGTCATTTGGATCTATTATTGGGTAACATAGGTCAGAATTTTTACATGAAGCCCACCGTAGAGAATCCTGTAACTCTTTGGATCAAAGATTTCGATCAAAATGGGACCATCGATAAGATATTTAGTCATAGTATCAATGGAAAAGATGTGCCGGTATTTCTGAAGAAAGATATAACGGATCAAATACCATCGCTCAAAAAATCGAATCTAAAGCATGCCGATTTTGCCAATAAAACGATTACGGAAGTATTCAAAGATGGCTTGAAAGGCGCCCAGCAATTAACAGTAAACAATGCAGCAACCTCTATTGCTATCAATAACGGGAAAGGCCAATTTGCATTATTATCTCTTCCATATATGATACAGTTATCTTCTGTACAAGCATCTGTTATTACAGATGTGAATCAGGATGGTAGAAATGACATTATCCTTGCCGGTAATTTCTTTGACCTATTACCACAGTTCTGCAGCATTGATGCTTCTTATGGTCATGTGTTGTTGAATAAAGGGAATAATCAGTTTGAACCGTTATCAACAACCGTATCTGGGTTATCTGTGAAAGGTCAGGTAAGGGATATGGCAGTGATTCAACAAAAAAATAAGAAAGGGATATTTTTCGCTCGTAATAATAATACACCGGTATATTATCTCTTGCATCAAAATGAAATTAATAAACCATCAGGGAAAGTAAAATAAGAGGAATGAAAAACAGATTATTGTACACAGGTCTTTTCCTGCTTGTTCTTATTATCACCGCTTGCTCAGGTAAAAAAGAAAAACCTTTGTTTGAGTTAGCGGATCATGAACGTACGGGGCTACATTTTAGCAATACACTTCATCCTACAACCTCCTTCAATCTTTTCTCTTACATGTATTACTATAATGGTGCAGGAGTGGGAGCAGGAGATTTTAATAATGATGGACTGATCGATCTTTTTTTTGCAGCCAATCAAGAGAATAATAAACTCTATCTGAACAAAGGAAATTTGCAATTCAAAGATGTAACAAAGGAAGCCGGCATACCTGCTGATGGTGCATGGAGTACAGGTGTTTCAGTTGTAGATATCAACAATGACGGATTGTTAGATATTTATGTATGTAGGGTTGGCAACTTTAAAACCTTAAAAGGAAAAAACCAGCTACTTGTTTGTAAAGGAATCGGTACTGATAGTATTCCAGTATATGAAGATCAAGCTGCAAGGTATGGTCTTGATTTTTCCGGGTTCAGTACGCAATCTGCTTTTCTGGATTTTGACGGTGACGGAGACCTGGATATGTTCTTGCTAAACCATTCTGTGAATCATGATGGTAACTATGCACCTAGGGCTAATTTTTTGAATACCTATGATTCACTTGCCGGACAAAGGCTTTACAGAAATGAGCAAATCAAAGATGAGAAGGGGAATGTTGTTTCTAGGTTTGTAAATATTACTAAAGAAGCAGGCATCAATGGTAGTAAAATAGGATATGGGTTGGGGGTTACTGTTGCAGATATCAATTTAGATGGATGGCCTGATATTTATGTTGGTAACGATTTTCACGAAAATGATTATCTCTATATTAATCAAAAAAATGGCACTTTCTCTGAGCAAGGATCAGAACAGTTGATGCATACAAGTCAATTTACAATGGGAGTTGACGTAGCAGATATTAATAACGATGCGTATCCGGAGATCATTTCTATGGATATGTTGCCTTATGATCAGTATATGTTGAAGAGGTCAATGGCAGAAGATGATTACAATATATTTCAACAGAAACTTCAATACGGATACACATATCAGTACGCTCGTAATAATCTTCAGTTTAATAGAAAGAATGGATATTTCAGCGAAGTAGGTCAATATTCGGGTATTCATGCTACTGATTGGAGTTGGGCTTCCTTATGGATGGATTTCGATAACGATGGTCTGAAAGATCTTTTTGTTTCCAATGGTATCCCCAAAAGGATGAATGACATCGACTATATCAATTACGTATCAGGTGGGGAGTTACAGGATAAACTAAAAAATAATACACTTCAAGATAAAGATCTGGCATTGATCAGTAAGTTTCCTGAGATCAAGTTACCCAATCAGTTTTACAGAAATAAAGGATCCTTAGAGTTTAATAATATCACGGACAGTATTAAGAACAATCTGCCTACTTTCTCCAATGGCTCTGTTTTTGCAGATCTCGATAATGATGGCGATCTTGATGTTGTAGTAAACAATATCAATGATCCGGTATTGGTCTATGAAAACAAAACGAATACTGATCAATCTTCTCAGAATTATATAAAGTTGCAACTCGAGGGTGATCAGTTGAATCGTAATGCACTTGGAGCAAAACTATTGATCTATACTAAAGATCAAATGCAGAGCTATGAACAATTTCCTGTGCGTGGATTTCAGTCAAGTATGCAATTGCCATTACTGGCCGGATTGAACAATGCACAGCCGGATTCGGCATTATTGATATGGCCAGACCGAACATATCAATCAATACAAATTAGTAAAGGCAGTACTATAAAAGTAAAATATAGTAAAGGCCTCCCCTTGTTTGATTTTGATCAACGATTACATCAAAATGTAGGTGTTTCTTCACTGCAGGATATTACTTCAATCACCGGCTTACAATTTTTGCATGAAGAAAATGTGTTCAACGAATTTGACAGAGAACCGCTGATTCCGCATATGCTCTCAACTGAGGGGCCTGCGTTGGCGGTTGCTGATATCAATAAAGATGGATTGGATGATGTATTTGTAGGAGCTTCAAAAGGATCTAATAATGGATTGTTTCTTCAAACCCCGCAAGGAACATTTATACGTTCTGTACAGCCAGCATTGGAAAAAGATATTGTCTGGGAAAATGTAGATGCTATTTGGGTAGATGTAAACAATGATCAGGCTATTGATCTTGTTATAGCAACAGGAGGTAATGAATATTATGAAGATGATGAACATCTGCAACCCTTATTATACCTCAATGATGGAAGAGGTAATCTCCGCAAAAAAGAAATGGCTTTTCCAAGAGGCATGAATACTCAAAGTAAAGTGCTGGCTCAAGATATTAATGGAGATGGATTTATGGATCTCTTTTTCGCAGGTCGTTCTATTACCTGGGCTTATGGAATGCCACCACGATCTTATCTTTTATTGAATGATGGATATGGGAACTTTCAAGATGTAACAGCTGCTTATAGCAATGAGTTGATGAACCCCGGCATGGTAACATCCGCTCAGTGGATTGATATGAATAATGATCAACAGAATGATTTGCTGTTGGCATATAATTGGGGTGGTATCGATGCCTTCATTAGAACCGGTCAGAAATATATAAAGCAGAATATCACACAGTTAAAAGGATGGTGGCAATCAATCTATGCAGATGATATTGATGGAGATGGTGATATAGACATTTTAGCAGGGAACTTTGGTCGGAATAGTCGGGTTAAGGCTTCATCAGAATCTCCGGTTCGTATGTACATGAATGACTTTGATGATAACGGTAGGGTAGAGCAGCTAATGACTTATTATGTTAATGGGAAAGAAATACCATTCGTTAGTAAAATGGTTTTGGAGAAATCGATACCTGCCATCAGAAAAAAATATCTCTATGCCGCTGATTTCGCCAAAGCTGAATTAAAGGAGTTATTCGCACCACAAAAGTTTGAGAAAGCCTACCAATTAGAAGCTAATTGTTTTGATCATATGCTACTCTTGAATGAAGGTAATGGCACATATACGGCTAATCCTTTACCCAAGGAAACACAATTCAGCCAGATCAGAGCAATTCAAAAAATAACGTCACCAAATGGGACACAATGGTTGACTTTCGGAAACTTTTATAGTAATAATGTTGAGATCGGTAGACAAGATGCTGATTTCGGAAACATGTTGCAATATCAAACAGGGAAAGGCATGATTGTATCACCAAAACAATCGGCTCGTATCAAAGGACAAGTTCGAAATATCCGATCGATCAAAATAGCAGGCAAACAAGCTTACATTCTTGCCAGAAATAATGATACGGTAGTGATATTGGGAGAGAAATGATTGATTATTGGAAGACAGGATAGTTAATCGTTGTTATCCATTTACTACTATCTTTTTCCTGAAGTCTGTTGGTGATCAATCTTTCAAATGCAATAGCTGGTGACACTTTTCTAAAGTCGCTCACATAAAACTGAACAGCTTCCTTACATTTATTGATTGCATCATAACCTCCTTGTACTCCGGCAACTACAATATTGCCAAGCATCATGTTTTTCTGAAGAAACTTTCCTTGTGTAGGTATTTCTCGATCAGATGCCACTGCAACCATTAAGAGGTATTTATTTTCTCCTTCTTTGAAAACATTATAGATAGGTTCATTCATCACCTTGCTATTCTTTGATCGAATAAAATTTGTAACCTCATTGATATTTGCATATACTTCTTCAGTTGTTGGATAATGATCGAGATATGTTTTTACGGATACATAATAAGCATTAGGCACTTTTCCCATTTGAATATCGAACCCATACACTCTTTTTACATTAGAAAATGAAAGACTCAGAAGCTTGAATAGTTGCTCATATTTTTTCTGTTCGGAACGATGCAATAAATACTGATACAGTCTAATGAATGGATTCTGAGAGAAATAAGAGGTAATGTTGAATGTTAAAGCAGTTTCAGCATTGTATGTAGCAATTCCTTGCAGCTCTAGAAAAGCCGGGATATTATTATTCAATGTTTTTGCTTTAAAACCATTGAGTAATAACATATCTAAATGAAGTTCAGTATTCTCAAATACTAAAGTGCTATCATTGCTTATGGTACCAGGCCACCAGTTTTTCCAATATTGTTTATTCACGATGACTCTTGAAACTCCGTCAAAAGGGGTTGTGACATTGGCTGTTGTACTGGTTAATTTTTGAGAAGGCAGTAAAAAACCAACTAACCCAAGAATTACAATAAGAGCAACTATTACATATACAAAACGCTTCATAAGACCTGTCATTAATTTGATGCGCAAAAATACTGGTTCAGAAAAGATAAAATTAACCTATTAATACGTTTACCCTGGTTCGTTAATAAAAGACTCAACAGTTTATGGGTGTAGAAATTTTTTTATAAAATGAGTGCCAATTTGCTGCCCTTGTTTTTGTCCATTCATCACTGCCGATCGATAATGAATTCCCCCATACATTCTACTCATACTTACTTCATCAGATGCTGCTTCTAATGAAGGGAAATGCCTTTCTAATCCAAGATATTTCAATTCAGTTGTATCACGAAAAGAAACCTGATTGCCTATTACAGCCGTTAAAACGGTAGCTGCAGCGGCAGATATAACACTATGTCCACTTGTATATTCAGGAAATGGAGGTGTTTGTAGTAGCGGATTCCATTCAGAAGCAATATGTTCTCTTATAACTGTAACAGGCCGAACTGTTTTACTGGTATATTTTTCTTCCCAGGTAGCAATAAAACCATCAAAGATGGCAGCTGCTGTTAATGCATAAGTTCTGGCTATTTCCAGAGGTGTTTTTTTGGTTTGCTTGCACAATAAACCTGTAATACCCATCCAATGTCCAACAGGCGTCATTTTTTTGTTGCCATAAGTTAAATGACCTTTATGTTCAGAAACAAAAGGATTGTCATCCCAAAAACGAGCAATAAGTTTCTGTTCTTCAGTGAGCTGATGGCTTAATTCAAAAACCTCTTTTACTTCTTTGTAATATTGACTTGATGGATTTAGGTCATATGCAGGTGGTCTTGCCGGCTTGAATTGGGATGCTGAATCCATTAATAATGGCTGAATCAATCTCCAGTTAGGTTCAACAGCTTCTTCATAGTCTGGTGGTGTTTGTTGCCAGATACCTGTTTCTTTCAATACACTGAACTTGGGCATACCACGAGTAAGCTTATACTTGTCTTTAGAAGCTCTATCTAATATTACCGATGCTACTTCCTCGCCCCATTGTACAGAATTCTTAAACACTCTTTTGTTTAGATGATCGAAATGATCGAGTAATAACTCTCTACCGACTTTGATGCTGTCTTTTGAAAATACTAATGCCTCTGCCACTTTCATGAAAGCGATCATGGCAGACAAATGATAATCTCTTTGTAAGGAAGTATCCGGGCTTTTTAGCTCAGTAAACCCTTTGAGGTTCGCTAATAAGCTTGCATAACTTTGATCAGTAATTCTTAGTGCTTCATAAAAAGCAATATTGCTGTATACATACATCCTACTTGCAACCGGAGGGTTTACAATATCATGAACGATCACATCAGTAAGCTGTTGAACGCAACGATACTGTAACTCGTTTATGATTGCAGTATTTTTTTGTTCTGATGTATTACAACTATTGAATATTGCAAATAACAGGATGCAATATATCAATCTCAATTTCAAGAAACTTTTCATGTAACTAGGGTTTTACAGTCCTTGACTTTTTACTTCCTGAAAATAGTTCAACCGAAGAAATACCCGGATGAAGTGTAATGAATCTAGAAGATTGGGAATGAAAGCCTTGTCCAAAACTAAACTCCTCTTTTCTTTTCTTGCCGTCTTTCAGGTAAATAATAGCATGTGTTTCCTCAGGTACTACTCTTATAAAAGATGTACCGGTTTGCTTTGTGCTAAATAATTTTAGCATATCTCTGTTTTGTCCGGCAGCAATACTTACTCGATCTTGTATCATCAATTCAACCATTGCTCTTCCGTTTGCAGGAGTATAAAAACCAGCTTCCGTTACCGATAAACTCTTGAACAGGTTTTTATCTTTATTGAGTAATACCAAGCCATTTAGTGCATCTTGTTTACCCAAGTAAGGAGCCATTGAGAATTCATTCCCTGTTAATATCAGATCTAATCGTCCATCGTTATCAATATCACGTGCAACTATTCCGTATATAGGTGCTATTTGTGCTGCTGCCGGCAGGGCATGTACTTCAAAATTCAACGCGCCTTTATTTTCAATCCAACAGCTCTGCATGTAATTTGCATTTAGTTGGTAGGCATCTTTCATAACTTCTGGAGGAAACAGTTGACTCATACTTGTATTGGCATAACCTGCGTAGTTTGGAAAACGCTCTTTTAATACACTCATTTCTCTTAGTATCAGATCACGCCCTGCTACAGGAAATTCTTTTTTCTCACCATAAATGGTTGCAGGTAACCAATGTGTAAATATTGCATCCAAGCTAGAATTGTTATCAAAATCCTTAGCGTAAACACGAAGTGGGTATTGTTCTGAAGCTTGTAAAAAACCATTGGTACCATAGTTGCCGGCTATATAATCTATATCACCGTCGTTATCCATATCTGCTGCTACAATACTGTTCCACCAACCGGTATAGTTGTTCAGTGTAGTATTGGTCTTTGAAAAAGTGCCACCCATATTTTTGAACAACTGAATCGCTCCCCAATCTGTTGTTAATAAAAGATCAGTCTTGCCATCGGCATCTGCGTCTGTCCATAAGGCTGCAGTGATCATTCCAATATTTAATAGCTCAGGAGCCACTTTTGCAGTTACATCTGTAAATTGAATTTTTCCTTTTTCAGAATCATTTCTATATAGAAAGCTATTGGTAGGTAATGGATATTTTCCCGGGATTACCCTGCCACCAATGAATAAGTCAAGATCGCCATCAGCATCATAATCAAATGCTGTGACACAACTTTTAGTGGTTCTATTATTCGTGAAATCAGCACTGATCTCTGTAAAATTACCCTTGCCATCATTCAGGTAAAAGTGATCGATATATGCTTTGGTCTGTGGTTGATTTTCGGCTCCTCCTGATACAATGAATATGTCCAGATCACCATCTTTGTCAGCATCCAACAAACTGATACCTGCATCATCCTGATATTGCGGAGATTTATATCCCGGCAAATAACTACGGGTAAAACTTCCGTTGGAATTTTGAAGGAATACCGAAGCATGAAAAGGAGATCCTCCACCAACGACCAAATCATCTTTACCATCGCCATTTAAATCTCCTGCAGCAAGTGAAGGTCCATATTGTGTGAGTTTGTGCAATAGTAATCGCTGAATATCAAAATCAATAAAGTCAAGTTCTGCAAAACCGAAGTTTATTTTAGTTGTTCCGGTAATATCTTCAAAAATCGGTTCAGAAGTTATAGATTCGATTGGAGTATATGAGGAAGCATTGGTTGATGAGAATACAATTGTTTGATTGCTATTTAAGTTCTTTTTTGTCTCAGCTTTACCATTAGGCCAAATCACACGGATAGAGTCAATAGTTGTTTGTGTTCCTAAGCCAAAGTGAAGCGTGTTTTCTACTGTAGACAAATAACCACGATATGGAGAAAATTCTGTAACCTGATGTATCCCCTTTGCATACACATGTACCCATGCACCAATACCTGACTTATTTTGTTGTGTGCCTTGCAAAGCAATACGTATAAAATTAGATGGCTTCTCCTGCTGTTGTTCTTTGTTCTCTAGTAGAGTCGCGGGCATATTGGTATTATTGATCACTACATCTAGGTCTCCATCTTTATCAAGATCAGCATAAGCCATGCCTGCAGAAAAAGTCGGGAAATCAATACCCCATTCTTTGGTGCGGTCTGTAAAACTTAAATCACCATTATTCTGAAAAATATAGTTACTGATTTTTACTACCGGCAACTGTTTTAACACTTCTTCCAAAGGCGCATTGGCAACAGCATTACTGCGGTAAGACATGAAATCTTTATCAGACATGTCCTTGGGTAATCCGTTCGTTACAAAGAGGTCTCTCCAGCCATCATTATTAACGTCAATCAATAATGGCGCCCAGCTCCAGTCTGTATGTGCTACACCACTGAAATAAGCAATTTCGCTGAATGCAGGTCTGCGCAAAGAATCTACAGTAGTAGAAATAAAACCTTGATTTAATTGCAATGTATTTCGTGGATACTGATACATGAAACCATATCGGTCACTGTTTTGAAAAGTTTGGTAACTAATATCAGAATGCATCATTTTCTGTCGATAGTTATCTGCAGGCATCATATCTGTTTCGATAATATCTGCAAGACCATCATTGTTAATATCAGCAATATCATTGCCCATTGCATTTTTACTCGTATGCTTCAAGTAAACAGCACATTGATCCGAAAAAGTACCATTACGATTATTGATGTATAAAATATTGTTCGACAAATAATCGTTGCTGATATAAATATCTTTCCAGCCATCTTGATTTACATCTGCGATGCTTATGCCCAAACCATGACCTTCGATCAAAATACCTGCTTTTGCAGAAACATCTGTATAAACAGGGTGTTGTAAACTGGAATCAAAATTATTTTGCAGCAGTTTATCGGTATTTGGCCAAGTACCGTCTTTACGGATAGGGCGAAATTCATTGGGATAAGTGCCATCTAAATCATTGATCAAAAGATAAACATCGAGATCTCCATCATTATCATAATCAAAGAAAGCGGCCATATGGGTATTAGACATGTCATCCAATCCATATTCTTTTGCCATTTCTTTAAATACAGGGATGCCGGTTGCTGTATTAACGCCTTGGTTTACATACAAGAGATTACGTCTTGCATTACTGTCAGCTAAAACTGCAGCACAAACATAGATATCAGAAAGTCCATCATTATTAATATCCACGATGCTGGCACCTTTACTCCATTTCCCATTGCCACTTACGCCTGCTTGTTCAGTGATATCTTCAAATTTCAAGTTTCCTTTATTCAGAAATAGTTTATTAGAAGTTCTGTTCCCCGTGAAGTAAATATCCGGTAAGCTGTCATTATTGAAATCACCAATACCTACACCCCCGCCATTGTAGATATATTCATAGTTGAGTACATTCAGATCCTGATTTTCAACGATCGTATTAGAAAATTGCAAGCCTGATGTTGCAGGATCTACTTCTTCCAGCAATTTAGAAGATCTGGAACAGGCAAGGCTAAAAACGCAAACGATTGCAACAATAAAAATATATTTCATACAGGGTTTTAGAATAAATTTGAGCAGACGTCAGTACTTGCAAAATAAGCATTATGAAACGATTGCACTTGTTTTACCTGCTAATCTTTTTTATTGGAATTACACCAGTAAAATCACAGGATCCATGGAAACTTACAGTCTCTTCTGTAAATCCATCTAACTATTATGGAGTTACCGTAGCAAACGGTATGATCGGTATTGTATCATCTCCGGAACCCTTTAAAGTAAAGGAGGTCGTTCTGGCAGGAGCTTATGATCAATATGGTCGTGGCAGGGTCAGCAATTTTTTGCGCAGTTTCAATTTGTTGAATATGCAGTTAGGAATTGATGGTAGAAATATATCCGCTTCTGAAGTACAAAATATGAAGCAGGAACTGGATATGAAAAAAGCTTCTTTTACCTGTTCTTTTGATTATGGTGATAAAGCCACCATCACTTATTCATACTATTCTTTACGTCATCTTCCTTTTACTGTATTGATGGATGTTTCTATACAAGCAAAGAAAGATATTCTGGTCAATGCTGCCAGCGTTATGGAAGCTCCGGATGCTTTGAAAGATGTTCAAAATTATTACAATGAAATTGATCGTCCACATGTAACCATTAGCCTGCTTACATCAGCGGCGAAGAGCCCTACGGGTAAGTTATTAATGTGTGCATCTAATACATTTCTTTTTTCCGAACATCATGGCGAAGAGCCACGTGTTATTCATGAGATGTGGGATAATAATATGCATCTGATGAAGTTCAATAAAACCCTGAAAGCAGGAAATACCTATCGCTTCTCGATTGCAGGTTCTTCTATCACCAGTGCCCATCATGATGATCCGTTGAATGAAGCAGAGCGTATGACCATTTTTGCCAAGCTGGAAGGGAGAGATCGTTTATTGTCATTTCATGGAAAAGCATGGAATGAACTTTGGAAAAGTGATATCCAAATTGAAGGTGACCCGCAAGCGCAACAGGATATTCATAGCATGATGTATCATTTATATTCTTTTGTAAGAGAAGGAACTGATTATAGTCCGTCTCCAATGGGGTTGAGTGGTTTAGGGTATAACGGACATGTTTTCTGGGACACAGAACTATGGATGTATCCGGCATTACTAGTACTACAGCCTGCTATGGCAAAGAGTATGGTGGAATACCGCTTTAACAGATTGGCCGCAGCTAAAAAGAATGCATTCAGTCATGGCTATAAAGGAGCCATGTTCCCGTGGGAGAGTGCAGCAACAGGGGTAGAAGAAACACCGGTATGGGCATTGAGTGGACCATTCGAGCATCATATCACTGCGTGTGTAGGTATTGCTGCATGGAATTATTATTGCGTGACTCAAGATAATGAATGGTTGAAAGAAAGAGGCTGGCCGATCTTAAAAGAAACAGCAGATTTCTGGGCAAGCAGGGTGGAAAGAAATGGTCCGGGCAAGTATGATATTAAAAATGTGGTAGCGGCAGATGAGTGGGCAGAGAATGTAGACAATAATGCATGGACCAATGCCGCAGCGAAAGCTGTATTAAACTATGCAACAGAAGCGGCAGCATTGATAGGTGTAAAGGCAGATGCAGACTGGCTACATGTAGCACAGAACATCCCTATTCTGAAGATGGAGAATGGTGTTACCAGAGAACATGCTACTTATCAGGGAGAAGGAATTAAACAGGGCGATGTGAATCTCTTAGCTTATCCTTTAAAAGAAGTATCGGATCCAAAGCAGGTGTTGAAGGATCTGGAATATTATGAAACAAGAGTACCTAATGAAGGTACACCTGCCATGACACAAGCCATTTTCACACTGCTCTATGCCAGATTAGGCAATGCAGATAAAGCGTTGAAATTTTTTAAAGAATCTTATGAACCCAATCTCAACCCCCCATTCAGGGTGATAGCTGAAACCAAGGGTGGAACCAATCCTTATTTTGCAACGGGAGCAGGAGGAATTTTACAAAGTGTACTCATGGGTTTTGGTGGGATTGACATCACTTCCAAGGGAATTACTCAGATCAAATCTGTATTGCCCAAACATTGGAAAAAACTAACGCTTACCGGTATTGGACCCGACAAAAAAACCTTGGTGGTTCATTAAAAACAATTATTTTTAAGGAGTTGAAAAGGTTTGCTACCATAGTATCCTTGAGTTTACTGCTCTTTAGTTTGGGCGGCTACAGAATGCTGTTGAATTATATGGAAACAGCTTCTGATAAAGCATTTCAGGCCAATTTGTATGATGATATCTATGATGAAGCCATGTTGTTGCACATCAAAGTGCCGGCCAGTACGCCTTATGGTTCCAATTCGGAGCAATTTGAGAATGCATCAGGAGAAGTAGATATTAATGGCATTACTTATCATTTTGTAAAAAGACGTTTCTATAAAGATTCTTTGGAACTATTATGTGTACCGAATATTCAAAAGATCGGTATCCGAAATGCAAGGGATGATTTTTTCCGCTTAGCCGGAGATTATACCAGTTCCAACAGCACTCAAAAATCTTCCAATCAGCATACGGTTCTTAAATTCTCCATTCTGGACTTTACCGGGGATCATTCTTTTTCCTGGCAGTTTAGGGATGCTAACCTGCGTCAGGTTCATTTTATGAATCAGGAACCCGCTTATGTGTCTGATTATACAACTCGTTTAGAACGCCCGCCACAAGCTTAATGCTGGTTCATTAAGCATGTATTTTTTTATCTGATTTTATTTTACAAACCGGTTTTATGAAAAAGCTCTTAGGTGGGCTCATGTTGCTTATATGCTTTCAGGCATGTAAACAGTCAACAGAGTACAAGAATTTCCTGCATGATCCTGCCCTTTTTAGTCATACTGTTCACGAACTCAATACCGTAGTGATGGGAAATAATTTCCCGCCGATGGTAGCATCACGTAATTATGCTTATGCTGCCATTGCAGCTTACGAAGTAATTGCTGCTGCTTATCCTGATCAGTATACTTCTTTGGGTGGACAATTAAAAGGACTTCAGCAACCCAATATCTCGGGCATTGATAAAGATGCAGATATTGAGTTGGCCACTTTAATGGCGTATATGAAAGTAGGAGAGTCTGTTACTTTTCCGGAAGGAAGTATGAAATTATATGAAGACAGTATCCTACAAGTAGCCAGAGATAAGGGCTTGAGTAAAAAAATAGAAGAGGCATCAAGAAAACTAGCTGATAGTATCAGCATGCATATTATCCGTTGGAGTAAGAAAGATAATTATCTGGAAACACGCGGAGCAGAAAAATATGCTGTTAAAAAGATACCCGGTCGCTGGGTGCCCACACCTCCTATGTATGCCACTGCAGTAGAACCTCATTGGCATGAAATAAGAACTTTGGTGATTGACAGTGCCGGAATTTTTGATCCGCCACCGCCACCGGTCTTTAATATGTCAGATAAGAAAAGCAAATACTATCAGGAAGTGATAGCCATAAAAAATGCCATTGATAGCTTAACACCAGAGCAGAAACATATTGCAGAATTTTGGGATGATAACCCGTTCAAGATGAATGTAACCGGACATGTGATGTTTGGTAGTAAAAAATTCTCACCTCCGGGTCACTGGATGAGTATTGTAGGCATTGCCGGTAAACAAGCCAATGCTGATTTCGCTACACATGTATATGCAGTTGCGAAAACATCCATTGCTTTATTTGATGCATTTATTCAGTCTTGGTATGTGAAGTATAAATACAATACCGCACGTCCGGAAACGATTATCAATGAATATATAGATCCTAATTGGAGACCCTATTTGCAAACACCTGCTTTCCCTGAATATACTTGTGGACACTCTACCATATCATCAGCTGCTGCAGAAGCACTGACGAGTGTGTTCGGGGATAATTTCGCTTACACAGATTCTACTGAATTGGAATTTGGTATTCCCAATCGCTCATTCAAATCTTTCAGACATGCAGCTGAAGAGAATAATTGGGCAAGGTTTTATGGCGGCATTCATTATCACAGCTCCTGTATTGTTAGTACCGATTTGGGTCAACGTGTCGGAAGACTTATCGTTGACAGACTTAAAATGAAGAAATAACAATAACAGACAATCAGCTAGCAGTTTGACGTTACTAAAAAAGTGCGTCTCATTGCTGTGCCTAAAACCAAAACAATGAGATCTTTATTTTTTATATTATTCTTTGCACTCTTTGCATATACCCATGTAAATGCGCAGGGTTGTGTAGCCATACGCGGTGTTGGAGGCCTGTGTACCATTGACCATAAAGGTTCTGATACAGTACCCAGTAAATGGACACTTAACCTCAATACCCGTTATTTTAATTCTTTTCGCCACTATGTAGGAACTGTAGAACAAAAGCATCGTATTGCCAACAACACGCAGGTGATTAACAATAATATCACTGTTGATATGAGCCTGATTCGTGTATTCAATAGCAGATGGTCAATGGCATTTAGTATTCCAATGATCTCTAATACACGTACTTCTCTTTATGAACACGGGGGTGCTTCACGTCATCTTACCACTTCTTTTGGTTTGGGTGATGCAAGAGTATCAGGATACTATTGGTTAACTGATCCTTCAAAAGGGAAAAAGTTTGCTTTACAAGCAGGTCTTGGTATTAAATTACCAACCGGTGATTATCGTGTGATGGATCATTTTTACACCAATACAGGAACAAGGGTATTGGGTCCGGTAGATCAATCGATCCAATTAGGAGATGGAGGTACAGGCTTCACAACGGAGATCAATGCATTTCAAACCATCAACAGACAACTCAGTTTGTACGGTAATTTCTTCTACTTGTTGAATCCAAGAGAACACAATGGGGTATCTACATCAAGAGGAGGGGCAACCTCCGCAACTGCATTACAGTATGGCAGTGATGTGATGAGTGTACCAGATCAATACATGGTTCGTTTTGGAGCTAACTATACCATCAATCGATTTACTTTTTCCGTCGGATACAGACATGAGGCAGTTCCTTCTTCTGATCTCATCGGTGGCAGCTACGGATTCCGCAGACCCGGTTATGTCAAATCAATAGAGCCGGGTATTACTTATTCTGTGAAGAAACTTAATCTCTATGCTTATGTGCCATTTGCAGTACAACGCAGTCGCACACAAAGCTATGCTGATAAGCAAAGAACAAAGATCACAGGAGTATACGCTCAAGGTGATGCTGCATTTGCTGATCTGGCAGTGAATGTGGGCATGAGTCTTAGGTTTTAGTTGATAGTTGTTAGTTGACAGTTGACAGGAAAACCATTTCTCTTCTGTCAACTGTCAACTAACAACTGTCAACCACCATCGTCTTTCATCAACAAAACTATGCATCATGCAAATAATTAAAACAAGCATTCATCGTATCGTATGCTTGCTCATCATAATAATAGCTGCCTTTAATCCATCAAAAGCTCAAACTGAGATCGATGGTATCATGATGGCAAAAAATAATTATTGTAGTGGTTTAATGTATAACTACAGTAGCTGGGATCAATACTGGGAAGGAACTTTGAAAAGAAATAATCTTAATCTGGGTACAGTTTCTACTACTATGATCGCTTATATGGGTAATTATGGTGTATCGGATAAATTAAATGTGTTATTCGGATTGCCATATATCAAAACAAAAGCATCTGCAGGTACTTTACATGGTATGCAAGGTTTACAAGACCTCTCTCTTTGGGTGAAATGGATGCCTTATGAAAAAGAGTTCGGAAACAGTATTTTATCTTTTTATGCAATTGGAGGTGTATCTCTTCCTGTTTCTGATTATACACCTGATCTTTTACCCCTATCTATTGGATTAAGAAGCAAAACATTGTCTCTAAGAGCGATGGCTGATTATCAGATCGGAGCGTGGTTCGCTACCGCTTCTGCAACATATGTAGTGAGAGATAAAGTAACACTGGATAGAGAATTGTACTATACAACTCAGTTGCATCATACCAATGAAGTGGCGATGCCCGATGCTTCTTCCATGAACATTCGTGCTGGTTACAGAACCGGCCGACTCATCGCCGAAGCAGTATGGAATAAGTGGACTACACTTGGAGGATTTGATATCACGAGAAATAACATGCCTTTTGTCAGCAATAGAATGAATGCTACGATGTTGGGAGTGAATTTCAAATACAATCTCAAGGGAGTGGATGGATTATCACTGATTGCCAATGCCAATGCAACATTGAGTGGAAGGAATATGGGCCAAGCTTCTAATATAGGAGGCGGTGTTTTCTACATCCTCGATTTCTCTCCGAAAAAGAAAAAAGAAAAAGCTGACACTTCAAAAAAGTAAAACCATGAAAAAGATTCCTTCCTATTTATTGTTGGTCATCTTTATGATGGTACAGCTGTCATGTTCCAAAGATGTTCCCAATACTACAGATAATGCGCCTATGCTGGCGCCCACAAAAACGGATATTGATGCCGGATTGTGGAGGCCTATTTTATTAACAGGCCCTACAGAGTTTCCTGTAGCAGCACCTGCTGCTGTTACCACTCCTGGTTATATCGCTGAACTGAATGAGATCAAAGGTTATCAGCGTGATCTTACCGAATCACAAGAAGCAACTATCAAATATTGGGGTGCAGGTGGTGTATTAAGATGGAATGAATTGATGAGACAATTGGTGTCGAAATACAATTTGCCTCCTTATCAAAATGCTGACGGCACGTATCCTTTTCCAAGTGCCAATAATCCATTCGCATATCCTTTGTTTCCTTTTGCCAATCCACCTTATGCAGCAAGAGCATATGCTTATGTAAGTGCAGCGCAGTATGATGCTTTGGTTGCTGCCTGGCATTATAAAAAATTATACAACAGACCGGCGCCCTATAAAACAGACGCTTCCATCCAAACAAAATTACCTACGAGTGACCTACCTTCTTATCCATCTGAAGATGCGGTACTTGCAGGTGTTACTGCTGAGATGATGAAACTTCTCTTCCCTGGAGAGATCGCATTTATTCAGCAGAAAGCAGATGAGCAAAAGCTTTCTAAGATCATGGCTGGAGTTGCTACAAGAAGTGATATTGAAGCTGGAGAAGCATTGGGTAGATTGGTAGCGCAAAAATTCACGGCTCGTGCCAGAGCAGATAGGGCTGGTGCTGCAGCAGGTAATCAAGCCAGCTGGACAGCTTTGGAAACGAATACGATTGCAAGAGGAGAGATCCCTTGGATCAGTTTGGAAACACCCAAACGTCCACCCATGTTACCGGGTTTTGGAAATGTAAGACCTTTTTTATTCGATGAAACAACAACGCCTACTTTAAGACCTGGCCCACCACCATCTACTTCAAGTGAGCAAATGAAAAAAGAATTGGCGGAGATACTAGATTTTGTAAAAAATCCAACAGCAGAAAGAATTCGCATCACGCATTTTTGGGCTGATGGTATTGCAACACCCACACCTCCCGGGCATTGGGGAGCCATTGCTGATGTAGATTTTATTAAACAAGGATTTAGTGAAGTACGTTGGGCGAGAAATATGGCCTTGTTGAATATGGCCATGATGGATGCAGCCATCGTATGTTGGGATACCAAGTATTTTTATTTCAATCCGAGACCTAGTCAGTTAAATCCTGAAATAAAAACACTAACAGGCTTACCTAATTTCCCTGCGTATATTTCCGGACACTCTACTTTCAGTGCTGCCGCCGCTACCATACTTAGTCATATTGTGCCGTCAAGAGCACAGGCATATGATGCTATGGCCAAAGAAGCATCCATTTCCAGAATGTACGGTGGTATTCACTATCGCAGTGACTGTGAAAAAGGATTAGAAACCGGTAATAAAGTTGGGGCTTATGCGGTGAATAGAGCGAAAACGGATGGAGCGGATTAGTGATTAGAGTAGGTTGACAGTTGACAGGAAAAAATCTATTTTCTCTTCTATCAACTGTCAACTATCAACTATCAACTCTTCTTCTGAGCAGCTAACAAACAAAACGAATACGGCTCAATAATAAGGTACTCATAGTCTGCACCGACTGAGTACCTTTTTTCATTCCAATGATCATAAAGATTTTCGATTTGGTATCCTTGTTCTTTGAAAGCATACCAAGTTAAATAAGCGGCCTTGTTGCTATAGTTGAAAAGGCAATACAAATGATCATCACCCAATGATCGGATGAAACCTGATACATGAATATTGTGCGGTGTGATCCAGCGAATATTTTTATGATCTGCAGTAACAGATAATTGCTTTCTCAGTTTCAACAATTTTTGTGTGCCACTGAAAATAAGGTGTTCTATGGTACCTGCTTCTTTGGTTTTTTGATTTTTCTTCCAATCGATCAATGGACGATGCATCCATCTGTTGTCATAGCTTTTACCGGGATCATTCAGATAGCTGTAGTCATTCGTATAAGCGGCTTCATCACCATAAAACAACATCGGAATACCGCCTACAAAAAAGCTTTGAGCTTGCATCAATAAAATTTTCTTTACAGCTATGTCAATCAAAGATTGATTTCTTGATTCCAATGCCTTTTCTAATCCACATAAAGAAGCCAAGGATCCACTGATGCGAGCATCTTGTGTTTTAGGGTTTACAGAAAAAAGTGCACCCGAGGCAGGAGAGCCTGGATGAACTCCCGAATAATAATCTTTCAAAAATTTTCTATGCTCATAGGCATTGAATCCTGCAGCAGCAATAGAACTATCTTCAAATCCTAAACCAATATCATCATG
>JBDKEH010000049.1:0-3200 GCA_039795345.1 Bacteroidota bacterium | reverse complement strand
ATAAAATGAACAACGAACAACGTGATGAACAACTTTGGCAGATTGCTAAAGCAAGAGCCGGATTCAAATGGGGGCTCTTTAGTTACCTGATCGTCAATGCTTTTTTAGTAGTGGTGTGGTTCTTTACATCAGGAATCGACTCCTACTTCTGGCCTGTATGGGTAATGTTGGGATGGGGTGTGGGCTTGGCTTTTCAATACTTCCAGGCCTATCACGGAACCAAATTTTTAACCGCTGCGGAAGAGTATGAAAAATTGAAGCAGCGAGAGGGAAGTGAAAAGTGAAAGGTGAAAAGTGAAAAGTCAAAAAAAATCAAGAAATCAAAGATCAAAAAATCATAGATCATAAAATCAAACTTAAAACCATGAAACAGATCATTATTATTTTATCGATGTTTATTGCCGGACATCTTGCTGCACAAACCAAGTATGAAGCAGGAATGCAAAAAGGATTGGAACAATTCAGTGCTGCCAAAACAGCCGAGGATATGGCTGCAGCCTCAGCATTTTTTGAGCGTATTGCGGATGCTGAAAAAGATAAATGGCTTCCTTATTACTATGCAGCCTACGCCAATCACCTTACAGGCTGGATGAATCCTAAGGCTGATAAAGATAAAGTTGCTGAAAAAAGTAAAGACTTATTAAGTAAAGCGGAAGCATTGGAAAGAAATGCTGATACTTATTGCATGCGTCAAATGATTGCTGTTCAACAAATGACCGTAGATCCTATGGCACGTTGGCAGACCTATGGTACAGAAGCATCTAATGCTTTAGCTGAAGCCAAAAAAGTAGACGCCAATAATCCACGTATTTATTTACTGGATGGACAAACATTAATGAACACACCTGAGGCATTTGGTGGTGGTAAAGCAGTAGCTAAAAAATTATTCGAAAAAGCGATACAATTGTTTGAAACATACAAACCACAATCTACAATGCATCCGAGCTGGGGTAAAGACCAGGCTACTAAATTGTTAGCTGCTTGTCAGTAATTTTTTGAGTATTATTCAATAAACAAAATTGTGATCCAATAACTTTAAACGATGGGGCAGTTATTCACTCCTTTATTGATACTCCATATTTTCGGTGGTAGTGCCGGATTAATCACCGGCACTATTGCCGCATCTGTAAAGAAAGGTTCAAAGCCTCATCTGGTATCAGGAAAAATATTTTTTTGGGGTATGTTCTTGGCTTCTTCCAGTGCTTTGGTATTAAGTTGGATTCCGGGACATGAAAGTCTTTTCCTTTTTGCGGTAGGTGGGTTTACATTGTATATGATCTTAAGTGGATACAGGATTGTGTTATTGAAACGAAAATCTAAACAACACAGCCAGAATTTTTTTTCAACCGATTATCTGATCACTTTATTTGGTTTTTCATTTGCCGTTTTTTTATTGATTCAGTCGGTGAAAGGTTTATTGAACGGAAATACATTCAGCATTGTACCAGGGGTATTCGGATTGATCTGTTTGAGTTATGTTCTTTTAGATATTAGATTGTTAACGGGAAATACCACTGTCAAGCAATCATGGTTGTACAATCACATTGTAAGGATGATGGGCGCTATGATCGCCTCTTATACTGCATTTTTAGTAGTGAATGTGCAGATCGATATGCAATGGATATTATGGTTATTACCTTCTTTAATCGGTAGTATCTTTATCACGATATTTTTGAGAAAGTATACCCTGCCTAAAAATAATGCTCATGTCAAACACTGAATATCAAAACGATCAGGAAAAATCATTTTCTCCGGAAGAGAGCCTGCAACTGATTCAAACAATGATTCAGAAGACAAAAGACTCGGTAGCGGTCGATAGTTTTTATCTTCTGTTCTGGGGATGGCTTGTATTTGTTTGTTGTGTAGTTGAATATGTGCTGATGGTTTATCTTAAATATCCGTATCACAGTTTTGTTTGGTGGGCCATGCCTATCGGTGGTGTTATTTCAGGTGTATATAGTTCTCGACAGGCAAAAA
The DNA here is from genome assembly GCA_039795345.1 of Bacteroidota bacterium. GTDB lineage: Bacteria > Bacteroidota > Bacteroidia > Chitinophagales > Chitinophagaceae > Sediminibacterium. The sequence goes on along the minus strand of JBDKEH010000049.1, from coordinate 1,223 downwards.
AGCAAAAGTCATTTACCTATATCGAGGAAGCGTTAAGTTATTTGTGGATTGCAATCGGCCTTGCCTTTTTTGTAATGGTGTTTGTGAATGTTGTATCAGAAGCATGGAAAACGGCTTTTACTTATTATATTCTTATGTATGCAATCGGTACTTTCGTAAGTGGAAGATTGATTCGATTTAAGCCCTTAGTTATCGGTGGAATTCTGAATTTTATCATCGCTGCTGTCTCCATAAAGTTTAATTTCGCAGGTCAGTTGCTGCTGGGTGCTCTTGCAATCCTGATTAGCTACATCATACCGGGGCATCTATTACGTATTCGATATAACACTAAAAAGAACTAATTCATGGCAGACCAAAAGCAAATGACCGAACAGGAAAGCCTTGACCTGATCACCAATATGATCCAAAAGGCTAAAGGCAGCTATCATGAAACAGGTATTGGTTCTCTATTGTGGGGAACAGTGGTAACTGTAGCTTCCGTAGTTACTTATTTTCAACGTACGTATGATTTCTCCATCGGATTTGATATATGGTTAATTGTACTTGGAGCGATTATTCCTCAAATCGTTATTTCGGTACAAGAAAAAAAATCTAATAAAGTAAAAAAATACGAGGATGATGCACTGAATGCTGTTTGGCTGGTATTTGGTATCACCATTTTTGGTTTAAATATCTATCAGATGATTGTTCCCGATGTAACTAATGAGTTCATCAAACAAGAGGGATGGCAATTGACCAAACACTATCTAAATGGGAATCAAGCGGATGAGCCTATCAGTACTTTTACGCCTAGTATTTATTCACTTTTCATCCTTATCTATGCGCTTCCAACATTGGTTACAGGTATTGTAAAAAAATTCAAACCCATGTTGTATGGAGCATTGATTACCTACGGACTTTTTATCGGCTCTTGCTTTACCATTTCTGAATATGACTTTTTATTGGGTGGAGTTGCAGCACTTATCTGCTGGTTCATTCCCGGCGTGATCTTAAGAAGAAAATACCTGGCACAACAGAAAGCGAATGTTTAAAGAGCTGGATCCCATATTGCATTCTCAGTTGCGGCTGGCTGTCGTAAGTCTGCTCATTGGAGTAAAAGAGGCTGAATTTACTTTTATCCGTGAAAAGACCAATGCTACAGCCGGAAACCTCAGTGTGCAGGTGCAAAAACTTAAAGAAGTAGGTTATATCGAAGTGACCAAACAATTCAAAGACAATTATCC
>JBDKEH010000042.1:0-26480 GCA_039795345.1 Bacteroidota bacterium | reverse complement strand
TGGAGAAGGTCCCAAGGGTTCGGCTGTTCGCCGATTAAAGTGGCACGTGAACTGGGTTCAGAACGTCGCAAGACAGTTCGGTCCCTATCTGTGGTGGGCGCTAGTAAATTGAGTGGACATGACCTTAGTACGAGAGGACCGGGTCGTACGTGCCGCTGGTGTATCTGTTATGCCGCCAGGTGTAATGCAGAGTAGCTATGCACGGCAAGGATAAACGCTGAAAGCATCTAAGCGTGAAACCTTCCACAAGATGAGTTTACTTTTAAGGGTCGTCGAAGACTACGACGTTGATAGGCTATAGGTGTAAAGCTAGTAATAGCAAAGCCAAGTAGTACTAATTGCCCGTAAGCTTTATTTTTTTTCTTGTTATCATTTCCTTCCCAATATGTAACTTATTGTCACTGGTTTTATTACCATGATTTACAATCTTATGGTGGTTTTGCCGGGGGTGTTCACCTCTTCCCATTCCGAACAGAGAAGTTAAGTCCCCCATGGCCGATGGTACTTGCATTACGCTGGGAGAGTAGGTAGCTGCCATATTTATTGAAGCCTCACTGTTTATTCAGTGAGGCTTTTTGTTTTATATACTTCATCGACATCCCATCCTATATTAAATTTTCTTGTTACTTTCAGAACTCCAATACCTAATTGAAAATTGTTATGAATTCTAGTGTTAAACGAAATCCTATTCTTACTTTTCTTTATTTAGGTATTCCGGATGATGCTTCATTTATTGAAAGACAAAAAGGTTACATGTTTAATCTTTTTATTCTAATCGGTGCACCATTCGCTGTTTTATCACTCTTAGTTAACTTGACAGAACAAGCCTACTTTCCGGCATTTATTAATATCATTCAAATCTGTTGCTTCTCCTTGGCTTTATGGATTGCAATCTCAGGTAGCTGGAAGCAATATCGGGTTATTATTCTTATAGTTCTTTCACTGGTAGCAATGATCGCTTCTTATTCCTATCAAAATTCAGGAGAATATCGATTGTTGATCATGATCGTTGCAGCTGTTGTATTATTTGATCGATCTTGGCAATACATCATCTATGCAACTCTAGCCTGCTCTGCTTTTGTCTACATACGAATGCATCAAATACCTAATGTTGCTGACCAATCAATAGGTGATTTGATCTTTACAAGTCTCAAAATGTTTTTGCCCATTCTACTCTATGTCTTGTCTCTCTTATATTTCAAGATCATCTATTTTAGAAACCTACAACAATTAGAAGACGCAAACAAAGCATTGGCCATTACAACAAGACAAAAAGATCAAATACTCAGAACTGTTGCACATGATTTGCGTAGTCCAATTTCCAATATTTCAAATATTACAGAGTTGATCCAATCGGATGATTTATCTCAAGCTGATAAAACAAATTTCCTTCGTCTGATCGATCAGTCTTCTAGATCTGCGTTACACCTCATTAATGATTTACTGCAAAACAGTGATACACAAGTACGAGAATCTTTATTCAAATTAATAGAATTAAATCAACTGCTCAATTCATGGATACCCTCTTTGCAAATAAGGGCCAATGAAAAAAGTATACAGATAATCACTCATTTTTTTTCTGCACCTATCGATATTTCAATTGATGTAGATAGAATCGAGCGTGTAATCACTAATCTGGTTAACAATGCAGTTAAATTTAGTCCGGATGGAAGTAAAATATTTATTCAAGTATCTGCAGATGATAGATATGCTCGTATCATGATTACCGATCAGGGCATCGGTATTCCAAAAGAAAAACAAGCGCTTATTTTTGATATGTTCTCAAAGGCGCAGCGACTAGGAACCTCAGGTGAAAAAAGTTTTGGTATGGGACTGTCTATTTGTAAACAGATCATTGAACAGCATCATGGCAATATTTATGTGCAGAGTGAAGAGCACAAGGGATCAACATTCACAGTTGAGCTGCCATTACAACAATTGTAAATATCTCAGGGTACATCTTCTCCGGTAGATGCAATCCAAAGTTTAAACCAGTCTTCTCTGTCCAGTTGAATACTAGCGGCATTCTTTGCCTGTATTAATCTTTCAATTTTTGTAGTTCCTATGACAGGAAGAATGCCTGATGGATGTGTATGTAACCAGGCAATCATGATCTCATTTACACCACATCCATATTTCGATGCTAACATGGTTGCTGTGGTAACAATACTTCGGAAACGAGGATGGGTATCATCATCAAACGCTCCTCCACCTAATGGAGCCCATGCCATCGGAACAATTTTATGTTTGATACAATTCTCTACAGTTCCATTCAGAAAAGCTGCCAATTGTAGAATGGAAATTTCTACCTGATTATATTCAACTAAGGTGTAGTTCATCAACATATCTACCTGATGTGGTAGAAAATTCGAAACACCAAACTGTAAGATCTTTCCTTGTTGTTTTAAGTGATCAATAGCACTTGCCACTTCTATCGGATTCAACAACGGATCCGGTCTGTGAATCAATAACAGATCGAGATGGTCTGTTCCGAAATTTCTTAGTGATTGTTCAACCGAATCAATGATATGAACTGCTGACGTATTATATGATTTGATGGAATGCGATGATCGATTAGGTGTAACCATCTGTATCCCACATTTGGTGATAATGCGTAACTCCGATCTGATCGACGGAGCTTCTTTTAGAGCTTCACCAAATTCTGCTTCGGTTGTATAATCACCATAAATATCTGCGTGATCAAAAGAACGTATCCCATTCTCAAGACAAGCATCTATCAGTTGACGGTATTCTTTGGTTGAAAATCCGGCACCCCATTTACCCCAACGCATACACCCTGCGATGGGTGCTTTAATAACAGATGATGTGTTCATGCAATTAAATTACTCAAATCAAGGCAAATGATGGAAATGAAGAATCAAGAAAATAAAAAAGTCCTGTTTCAATAAATGAAACAGGACTTAAAATGTTAGTAGTGTAATAGGATTAATATCTGTTATAACCTCCACCACCACCGTTTCCACGATCGCGGTTGTATCCGCCACCGCCTCCACGGTTGCCACCACCACCGAATCCGCCACGGCCACCACCGCCGCCAAAGCTCTTCTTCTTGAAGCCGCCTCTTTCACCTTCAGGGCGTGGGGTAGATTCGTTTACTACGATCTTACGACCTAACACTTCTGTGTCATGTAGTGCGCTGATAGCAGTACGAGCTGCTTCATCATCTGACATTTCAACGAAACCGAAACCTTTGCTACGGTCGTTATTGAATTTGTCGGTAACAATTTTAGCGCTCGTTACTTCGCCATAAGGAGTAAACAGGTTCTGCAGATCATCACTGGTCATGTTCCAGTTCAGATTTCCAACGTAAATGTTCATGTTCTTTTTAAAAATTAAGTGATCAAAAACCAATGAGAAACCAGTAACCAAAAACCCTGAAACATTTACGTAAAAACGTTCTGAGATATGGAAGACCTATCATTGGACTACCGAAGATAGTGATTTTGGCTGATTGGCAAGTTTTTTTCAGGTTTCGAACCTTAAATGATGCCATTCACCCGAAATACCGGTTTTTGGGTATTAAAAAAGCCCCTTTTCTTTGAAAAAGGGGCTTTTCGTATCTAAAAGGAGGGTTGATTACTCTCCAACTACTTCAAAATCAATTTCAGTAACATTACCATTACCGAAATCAATGGAAGCTTTGTAAGAACCCAGTTCTTTTACATCATCTACAATAGAAATACGCTTACGATCGATTTCATAACCTTTCTGGTCACGAACCGCTCTAGCAATCTGTAGTGAGGTAATAGTTCCGAAGATCTTACCGCTGGTACCGGTTTTAGCGGTTAACTTAACAGGAGCAGCTTTCAATACATCAATCACTTTATTGATCTCAGCTAACATAGCAGCTTCTTTCTTCGCCTGAACTTTCAAGCGCTCTTCCAATTGTTTCAAATTAGAAGGATTAGCTTCTACTGCGAATTTTTGAGGGATCAGAAAGTTTCTGGCATAACCGTTTCTTACGTTTACCAGTTCATTACGTCCACCCAGATTGTCTACATCCTGAATTAAAATTACTTGCATGATTGTTTTTTTAGTTCCCAAGAGCCCAGAGAAATTTTTGTCTCTGTCTCCCGACCTTATCGGGATTAGGGAAGGTGACTAATAATATTAGGTCAAAAGTGAAAAGTGAAATGTCAAACATTGGTTCTCTTTTCACCTTTCACTTTTCACATTTTTACTTCAAAAGATCTGTTACATAAGGTAACAACGCCATTTGGCGTGCCTTCTTAACTGCATCAGATACTTTACGCTGATATTTCAAAGAGTTACCAGACAAACGACGAGGTAATAATTTACCTTGTTCGTTGATGAATTTCTTCAGGAACTCGATATCCTTATAGTCAACGTATTTAATGCCATACTTCTTGAAGCGGCAGAATTTTTTCTTAGGCTTCTCCTGCTTGATCGCGGTCAGGTATTTGATCTCATTTTTTGCCATGATTAACCCTCCGTTTTTTCAGTTACAGCAAATCCGCCATTTCTTTTCTTGTAGTTATACTCGACGGCGTATTTATCGAGTTTAGTTACCATGTGACGCATTACTTGTTCGTCACGTAACAGCTGAATTTTCAACTTTTCGTTGAGGTCGGTTGGCCCACTGTATTCCAGAACCCAGTAGATACCTGTTGTCTTCTTCTGGATTGGGTAAGCCAGTGATTTTAATCCCCATGGATTGCTGTGTACGATGGCTCCACCATTTTCTTTGATGAAGTCTTCGTACTTTTTCTGAGAAGCTTTAAAATCTTCTTCAGACAGTACCGGAGTGAAAATCACCATCAATTCGTAATTACTCATTACCTGAATTTTTAGGTTTTTAAATTGGTTTTTCCCAGTGGATTCCCCCGACATTGCTGTTGGGAGAAAATCTGCCAAAACAGATTTGGGGCTGCAAAGGTAGGGGAAAAGAGGGTAAAAAGGAATAAGAAACGACAAAATAAGGGCAAGAAATAAGGGACAAGGAACAAAAATGTTGCGATTATCTACAAGGTAAAATCTGTTTATGAAACCAGAGTCCTCGATTCTTCTGTAAATCATTGATTTTCATACTCTTGTCTAAGTAGTATGGTATAAACCGGAAAGTGATCACTATAACCACCCCTATATCGGTTTCCCTCCCAGGTACGCATGGGATAACCCTTGAAGCGACCTGTGTATTCAGTCAGATAGGGTTTGTTGTAAATGTATTCCCGGAAAAAGAAAAATTGACCAGCCTCCCGCTTCAATAATGACCCAGACAAAAGTATCTGATCAAATAGCCCCCAATTGTCTTTATGAGCTAATGTGCCGTTCCCCTTTTTTAGCTGCTGCACCCATGGATTATATAACTCGCCTTGTTTTACTGCTTCCGGTGCCGCTTTTGTATGTAATCCTTCAACAATGCTTTTATCTTCCGGATCATCATTCAAATCTCCCATCACAATGATTTTAGCTTCGGGTGTAATCACCTGAATGGAATCAATATGTTTTCGACAAATAGATGCTGCAGCCATTCTTGCAGATGAACTTCTTTCCTCTCCTCCTCTTCTACTTGGCCAGTGGTTAACATAGAGATGTAAAGTATCTGTCATCATTATTCCTTTTACATACAAGATGTCTCTCGTGAAAGAAGCGTCTTTACTTTTTCCCGGAAGAGGAACAAATAATTTTTGTGCATCTGTCGGATAAAAAAAAGATGGTTGGTATAACAATCCTACATCAACACCTCTTAAATCTTTGGATGATGCATGCACGATATGATAGTTTCTTTTTTTCAATAAAGGATGTTGTACCAAAAATTGAAGTACCGTATCATTCTCTATCTCTGCTACCCCTAAAATAGCTACTCCTGATTCATGATAATCGGTTCCCATGTCTTTGATCACTGATGCCAGTTTATTCAGCTTGTCACGAAAAATTAGGGTGCTGTATTTTTTTTGACCAGTTGGTGTGAACTCATCATCAAGCGTGACAGGATTATCAATTGTATCATATAAATTCTCAAGATTATAAAAACCAATCACTGCCACCTGATAACGTTTCAGTTGCGCTTGTACTGTTATAGCTAAACCAAGTATTAATAAAACGAACAATAATTTCTTCATAGAAAAGAGTTGATATCCTTCGCTAAATACATCTTTTGTATACCGTATTTCCCGCAAAAATGATTGATGGTGTTCCTAGATATTTTTCAGCGGATTACTTTGATTGAAATTCATGCTATGTCCTTTTTATTTTTCATTTTCTGTTCAGTGGGATCTGTTATTTCGATTGGACCACATCATGTATCAGATACCATTCCTGACTACTCGGATAGCCTATTATTGCTGCTTGCTGATCAACAACAATCATTGGAGTCTGAAGCAATATTGATAAATGAACAGGATCGATCTGTTCTAACTTCTGTTGGCCATGCTTCACCATTGTATGCGGAGAAAGATGTGTTTTATCAAATGGCATCTTTTCAATTCAGTGCTTTTCGATTCAGACCAAGAGGATATGACGCGAGTTTTCATCAGGTTCTCATCAATGGATTAAACATGAATTCATTGGATGATGGAAGTCCGACCTGGTCACTATGGAGCGGATTACAATCTGTTATGAAAAACACTATTGAATATCTGCCCTTTCGATTCCAGGATAGCTGGATGAGCAGTGCCGGTAATATCACTTACTCTGATATGCGTGCTTCATCACAACGACAACAATTGCAATGGGTATATGGATTGTCCAACAGAACCTATACACATCGACATCAGCTGAGTTATACTACAGCTCCTAATCATCGAGGCTGGACATTTTCCGGTACCGTAAACATGCGATCAGCAAAGGAGTCTTGGAATATAGGCACACCTTATTCCTCTATTGGATATTATTTCGCCGCAGATAAACAACTCGCGAGAAATCATGTCCTCTCTTATCTTCTTTTTGGGAATCAAACTCAATATGGAAAACAGGCGGCTATCACAATGCCGGTAGTACATCTTTTTGGAAACAGATATAATCCCCATTGGGGTTATCAGCAGGGTATGAAGAGAAATGCTGCCAACACCTATCAGCATAAACCAGTTATGATCATCATGCATGAATGGCAACCGAATAATCATAGTTCATGGCGAAGTAGTGTAGGCTTCATAACAGGTAAGAGATCGGATACAGGTTTGGATTGGTTTCAGGCAACAGATCCAAGACCTGATTATTACAGATACTTGCCCGAGTATCAAACAGACAGTGTACTCAGAGAAATGGTTAGAACAACTTTACAAGAAGAGATATCATTACAACAAATTGATTGGGAGAAACTATATACCACTAACCGAAATAGTGTTGATCAAATCAATAATGCGAATGGGGTTGTCGGGAATACAATCAGTGGTAAACGAGCACGCTATCTTTTAGAAAAAAGAATAAAAGCTTCGAATGTTTTTTTGATAGCTAGTAACTATCAGAATAGGATTAGTCCGAAATGGCAGATTGCGGCAGGTATTCAAATACGAGTACAGCGCAATCACCACTATAAAATTGTGGATGATCTCTTGGGCGCTGATTTTCATGTCAATCATAATCAATTTGCAGAAAGTGATTTTCCTACAGACCGATCAATCTTACAATACAACTTAGATCAGCCGGATCAAATCGTATATACAGGCGATCGATATGGTTTTGATTACCAAATGTTGTATTCAGCAGCTGATGGATGGATGCAGGTTGAGACAAAAGGAAGGAAAACGGATTGGATAGCAGGTATACATCTTTCTAAACAAACCTTTTTTAGAAAGGGCATGATACGCAATGGTTTATTTCCTGATAACTCAAAAGGTAATTCAAAGACAGACCACTTTTTTAATCCGACAATCAAACTGGGTTTCACACGTAAATTTTCTGCTTATCAATCATTACTCTTTTCTGTTGTTGTAGCTTCAAGAGCACCGCTTGCCGATAATATTTATGTATCGCCTCGTATGCGAAACACTAAACAGGATTCTATCTTTTCTGAAAAAATAATCACAGGCGAATGGACGTATCGATGGGTTTCAAAAAAGTTTCATGTTAGATGCAGCGCTTATTATACTTTGATTCAAGATGCTATGAATATCTTGACATTTTATCATGATGGATATCGAAATTTCGTGAATTATGCGATCCGCGATATTGATAGAAGACATATGGGTATTGAAGCAGGTATGGCCTATATGCATAATGAACACTGGCAAATAGATATCGCTGCAGCAGTAGGAGACCATCGATATACCAGTCGACAAAAAGTGACCGTTTCTTTAGACAATAATGAGTTTCTATTAGATAAAATGGATGTTTATTCTAAGCATTTTCGAGTAGCGGGAACTCCACAAATGGTGATAGGTTCAGGTATTCAATATCGAGATAATCGGGCTTTTTTTATTCGGCTTAATTGGAGTTATTTTGATCAACGTTGGTTAGAATTCAATCCTGTAAGAAGAACCTATAATGCTTTGCAGGGGGTGGTGTATAGATCTGATCTTTGGAAAACCATCATTGAACAAACACGTTTGCCATCAGTTGTTGCAGTCAATGCATTTATTGGAAAGGGCTTTTCAATTAAGACCGGGTCATCAGGAAAACACCTTCGCTATTTCTGCTCATTCAGTATACAAAATATTCTCAATGAACAAGGGGTGATCTCCGGCGGGTATGAGCAGCTTCGGTTTGATCAGGAAACCAAAAATGTAGATCGTTTCCCACCTAAATTTTTCTTCGCACCCGGATTGAATTACAGTGCATCTATTTCTATGAATTTATAAATCAGTGTTATGATGAGGCCACTTTGTCTAATGCTAATGGCATTATTATTCATCTCAGGTACGACTACTTGTGTAAAACATTTTGATGAGCCACCTGAATATACCGGACCGAAAGTGAAAGCAAATATTTCTATCACTGAAATAAAGCGATTACACATCCTAAATAATTTTGAAAAGATCACTGAAGATCTGATCATTGAAGGAGTTGTTATTGCAAATGATAAAACTGATAATTTTTATAAGTCAATTGTCATACAGGATAGCACTGCCGGTATTACTGTTCGCTTGGATGGATTTTCATTGTTTAATATTTATCCGATAGGGCGAAAGATATTTATCCGTTTAAAAGGACTTTGGCTAGGAGATTATGGCAGTAACATTCAGTTAGGTGCCGGAGTGGATAGATCGAATCCACAGTTCCCGGAACTCATTCCTATACCTCAACCACTTTTTGATAGGGTCATTGTTAAAGGTGATCTTGATCAGAAAATTTTGCCACGTAGGGTGCAATTGGAAGATCTCAATGATTCACTTCAAAGCATGTTGGTAACACTCATAAACATTGAGTTCGATCATTCTGATACCGGAAAGGCATATGCTGATGCAATCAATAAACAAACGGTTGCTCATACACTAAGAACCTGTGGCATCGGAACTGTTTACGTTCGTACCAGTGGATTTGCAAAATTTGCATCCGCATTGACGGCCAGAGGTCATGGTGATATAACAGGTGTATTCAGTATGTTTCGCACGCAAAAGCAATTACTGATCAGAGATACCAGTGATGTTCAAATGAATGGATTACGTTGTACGGTGACCGGGCCAAGGCAAATTTATTCCGAGGATTTTTCAGGACAGATCCCAGATAGTTTGATAGTTGTTCCACAGATCAAGAATTTGAGTGAAATAGGAGGTAAATTTTTTGTTTCCAAAATAGTATCTGGTAATGCTTGTGCAGAGATCAGTGCATTTGCAACCAAAGAACAGGCGGTTATCAGTTGGTTGATACTCCCTGCAATTGATCTTGATCATTCCGCTAACGAAATACTGCGTTTTTCTACTAAAGATGGCTTTGATAATGGTGCAGTACTGCAAGTATTGGTTTCTACAAATTATGATGGTGGTAATACACCATGGAAAGCTAGATGGTCGGTATTGCCGGCAATTGTAGCAAAAGGGTCAGTTACAGGTTATGCAAAACAATGGGTAAGCTCAGGTGATGTCAGTCTGAATCACCTCAAAGGAAAAGTGTCTATCGCATTTAGATATGAAGGAAACGATCCCCCCGTGCAAGCTGCCAAGCTTACGACAACGTTTCGTATCGATAACATTGTTGTAATAGGCAATTAAAAAGAGCGCCTCTTAGGAGGCGTTCTCTTCAAATAGCCCATTTGCAATGAAACCTTACTTAAGACGCTTTTATACAGCGTGTTATGACATTTTGCTATTGTGTAAAAATTATATTACTACACGTAAAATGTAAATTGTCAACCTGTCAGTTTTGTCTGCTTTGGTATTTTCTTTGTTCATTTGCGCAAAAACAAGTGAGCCATGCAAAAAGGTCAGATTCGTGTACAAACGGAGAATATTTTTCCCATCATCAAGAAGTTCTTGTATAGTGATCATGAAATTTTCCTTCGTGAGTTGGTAAGTAATGCTGTAGACGCCTCCCAAAAATTAAAAACACTCTCTTCTATTGGTGAGGCGAAAGGCGATATCGGTGAATTGCGTATTGATGTCGTTCTTGATACCAAAGAAAAAACATTGAGTATCATAGATCGTGGAGTAGGTATGACTGCTGAAGAAGTAGATAAATACATCAATCAGGTTGCATTCAGTGGCGCAGAAGAATTCGTGAACAAGTATAAAGACGCTAGTATCATTGGTCACTTCGGATTAGGTTTTTACAGTGCCTTTATGGTGAGTGATAAGGTAGATATCCATTCAAAAAGCTTTAAAGAAGGCAGTGGAGTATTTTGGAGTTGTGATGGTAGTCCTGAATATGAGTTATATGAAACAGATTATAATGATCGTGGAACCAAAATAGTGTTACATATTAATGAAGAGAGCAAAGAATTTTTAGAAGCGTCACGTATCAAAGGTATTTTGGAACGTTTCTGTAAATTTTTACCTATCTCCATCTACTTTTCTGAAGCAGGAGAGAAAAAGGAGGAGGAAGAAAAGCCGATCAATAATACCAATCCGATCTGGATCAAAAAACCTTCAGAATTATCCAAAGAGGATTATGAAAAATTCTATCGCGAATTATATCCTTTTGGAGAAACACCACTTTTCTGGATTCATTTGAATGTTGATTATCCATTCAATTTAACAGGTGTATTGTATTTCCCTAAGATCAAGCAGAGTTATGAAATTCAAAAGGATAAGATCCAGTTGTATTGTAATCAGGTGTTTGTAACAGATGAAGTAAAAGATATTGTTCCTGAATTTTTGATGTTGTTACATGGTGTCATCGATAGTCCGGATATTCCGCTGAATGTGAGTAGAAGTTATTTGCAAGGCGATCCGAATGTCAAAAAGATCAATGCGCATATCACTAAGAAAGTAGCAGATAAACTGGAAGAAATTTTCCGTAATGAAAGAGCTTCTTTTGAGGAAAAATGGGAGAGTCTCGGATTATTCGTGAAGTATGGAATGATGACCGATGATAAGTTTCTTGATAAGGCCAATAAGTTCTTGGTCATGGAAGATGTGGAAGGAAAATTTCATACAGTTGATGAATATAAAACTGCAACAGAGACTTTGCAGAAAAATAAAGAGGGTAAACACATCATTCTATACACAACCAACCCTGTTCAACAAGATGCATATATACAAGCATGTAAAGGAAAGGGGTATACAGTTGTGAAAATGGAAACATTGGTAGACGCAGCTTTCATTAATAACATGGAAATGAAGTGGGAAAATGTGAGTTTCGTCAGAGTAGATGCAGATATTGTAGATAATTTGATTGATAAGCAAGAGTCTGATCAATCTGTCCTGAGTCAGGAAGAATCAGATAAATTGAAAGAGTTATTCAACCTTACGATTCCAGATCTGCACGTAACTACTGAGATCAAAGGGTTGAGTCCTGAGTCGGCACCTGTTATCGCTACTCGTCCTGAGTTCATGCGTCGTATGAAAGATATGGCGGGTGTAGGAGGTGGAATGACTGCCTTTTACGCGCAGATGCCGGATGAAGTGACGTTAACTGTGAATGGGAATCATCCGATCTATCAGCAATTATTAAAAGAGAATAATAGTGATTTGCAACAAAAACAGGTTCGTAATTTGGCTGATCTCGCGTTGTTGTCACAAGGATTATTGAAAGGTAATGACTTAACGAACTTCATCAATAGAAGTGTGGAGCTGTTGCAACCGGAACAGATCAAAGCGTAAATGAAATAGTATACATAAAAACGACCCAATCATTGGGTCGTTTTTTATTGCCGATATAGTATTTTATGTGTTCTAAAACGCGTATTGCTTCTATCATTCGCTGATTCGTAAGTCGATCATTTTTAATTGAATAGACTTCTCTCCATTCCATTCATTTTCATCCAGTGTAAAAACAAGGTCTAACGGTTGCTGTTGTTGCATCAAGGCAAACTTTTCTGCCATATTGAATCCAATGCCGGAAAGAGTGATATTTCTTTGTTTTACCACAAAGCGAATATGTTGGTCTTTTACAATCTTTGAGAATCCTGTGTCATAAACTTTTTCAGCTATAAAAACCGGACGCATATTATCAGGTCCAAATGGCTCCATTTGTTTGAGAATGTTATAAAGTGTAGGAGTGATTTCTTCAAATTGAATCGATGCATCGATAATGATCTCTGGTATCAGCTGTTCGGGTTTGATTTGTTCTTGAACCGCTTTTTCAAAAGCGTCAGCAAAGTCATTCACCTTTTCAGGTAATAAAGTCATTCCCGCTGCTGCAAAATGTCCGCCATATCCTAAAAGATGTTCACGACACGCATGAATGGCCTCATACAAATTGAATCCGGCTACACTTCTTGCACTACCTGCAACATAGTCTCCACTTTTTGTAAGTACGATCGTTGGTCGATAATGTTTTTCGATCAACCTGCTGGCAACAATACCCACTACACCTTTATGCCAATGTTCCTGATAAACAACAGTTGTTTTTTTATGTAAGAATGCAGGGTCTGTTTCAATCAACGCCAAAGCTTCTTCTGTAATTGAGCTGTCGGCTTCTTTGCGATCTGCGTTATCGCTATGTAGCATTTCTGCATAAGCCATTGCTTTGACAGGATCTTTTTCAATGAAGAGTTGAACTGCTTTTTTTGCGTCATCCATTCTTCCGGCTGCATTCACTCTTGGAGCAATGATAAAAACCAGATTTGTGATATGCATGGTTTTTTGAACAGCAGCCAATTGCATCAGTGCTTTGATACCTGCGCAAGGATTTTGATTGACTTTTTCAAGGCCATAATAGGCAAGTATTCTATTCTCGCCGGTAATGGGTACAATATCGGCAGCGATAGCAGTTGCTACTAAATCTAAATATGCAAAATGGGTACTCTCTGGAAGTGAAAGTTTTTCACTTAATGCTGTCATTAATTTAAAACCAACACCACAGCCACATAATTCTTTGTAAGGATAATTACAATCAGTTTGCTTTGGATTTAGAATAGCAACAGCGGGTGGTAGTTCCTGATCAGGTAAATGGTGATCACATATGATAAAATCAATGCCTAGGGATTTTGCATATTGAATTAGATCAACAGATTTAATACCGCAGTCAAGAGAAATGATCAAAGTAATTCCTGCTTCTTTAGCGTAGTCAATTCCCATCTTTGAAACGCCGTATCCTTCACGATATCGGTGCGGAATATAAAAATCAACCTGATCATAAATTCCTGAAAGGTATTGATACATGGACGCAACAGATGTAGTGCCATCCACATCATAATCGCCAAATACCAGTACTTTTTCATGTTCTTGAAAAGCATGTAATATTCTAGCGACAGCTTTATCCATGTCTTTCATAATCCATGGACTATGCAGTTGAGAGAGTTGGGGTCTAAAAAAATCTTTTGCTTTATCGTAGGTATCTACACCTCTTTGAACGAGTATACTGCAAAGGGTCTTGTTGATTTTCAATGCCTCATGAAGCGACAAAGTCTTTTGCGGATCTGCAAATGATATGTTCCATCTTTTCGTCATTAGTAGTTCCTGTCTGTAGTATATCTAACAAGTTCTTCAAGGGCATCTCTAAATGGAGAGGATGGAAACTGATGTAATATTTGTAAGGCCTCATCACGGAATTCGAACATTTTCTGTGTTGCGTAGGCAATACCACCTGTAGCAACAACATTGTCGATCACAAATTTCACTTTCTCTTTTTCAGTATTCTCGTTCTTGATGATATAAATGATCTTTCTTCTAATATCAGGAGTGCAATGATTGAGTGTATAGATCAAAGGCAAAGTCAATTTCTTTTCTTTGATATCATTGCCGGTAGGTTTACCAATATCATCACTACCATAATCAAATAGGTCATCTTTGATTTGAAAAGCCATACCCACTTTTTCGCCGAAAAGTCTCATTTTTTCTACCTCTTGTTGATCGGCAAATGTAGTGGACGCGCCTGCGGCACAGGCGGAGGCTAAAAGAGAGGCGGTTTTACCGTTAATTATTTCATAATAAATGGATTCTTTGAGGTTTAGCTTTCTTGCTTTTTCGATTTGAAGCAATTCTCCTTCACTCATAAGTCTCACTGCTTCGGATAAAATTCTAAGTACTTCATGATCTTTATTATTCAGTGACAATAAAAGACCTTTTGAGAGCAGATAATCACCAACGAGTACAGCAATTTTATTTTTCCAAAGTGCATTGATAGAGAAAAAGCCACGTCTTTCCATGGCATCATCTACTACGTCATCATGAACCAAAGTGGCAGTATGCAGTAATTCTACTAGTGAAGCTGCGCGGTATGTACTATCATTTACCTCACCTCCCAATCTGGCACTTAGCAAAACAAACATGGGTCTTAGTTGCTTGCCCTTCCGTTTTACAATGTACTGCATGATGCGGTCGAGCAAGGCAACCCTGCTTTTCACTGCTTCCCTGAAATGCCCTTCAAAATGAACCAGTTCCTCTGATATTACTTTTTTAGCTAATTCCATTATCCTGAATAAGCTGCAATATAGCTATCGAAACCAAGAATTGGTTTCTTTTAAGCAGCGGTTTGCCTTGAAATTGAGTCTGGTATGAATATTGCTGACGAAATGATTAAACAATATATTTGCATAAATATTGCGGATATGTATCATAAGATGTAAATTTGCAATGTTTTCTACTATCAATTAGTTCTCATTAAATATCAATCAATAATTATGGCAAGCAAAAAGAACATTTTAGCATTAGCACTGATCGTTCTGGTACAGTCGATCGGTATGGCGCAAACAGATTGGGGTTGGGATTGGAAGGACACTTCTAAAATTTCTGTAAAGAAATTGCCCCAGCATAACGAGTTCCTGAACAACCAGTATCCTTATCCTGCAGCTCCTCGTAATCAGTGGGAGTTGGGTTTTGGTCTGGGTGCTTCTTCTATCAAAGGTGATATTGATTCTAAAATCGGCTTTGGTGGAACCGTTTCTCTTCGTAAAGCATTGAACCATGTGTTTTCTGTAAGAACCGGTTTAACTGGTTTGATCAATTCAGGAACACCGAATGCATATGAAGCTTCTGTTCTTCGCCGCGCTTACAAAAACCAAACTTATCAGTTAGGTATTGATGTAATTGCTTCTCTCAATGGAGCCAGCAATTATCGTGGTAACCCTAAAACAAATGTTTATCTCCTTGCAGGTTATGCATTGAATGCTTCTCGCGTGCTTTATCAAACGCCAATTCCTGGTGGTGGTCAGGCAGGTGGATATAGCGTTTTCTATGGCTTGAATGAGCCTGATGTTGACAGAGGTACTATTACTACCATTGGTGGTTCTACCGTTAACGGAAGAAATGCATATACTTTATTAAGTGGTTTGAATTTAGGTGGTGGTATCGCTTTCAAACTGAGCAACAAAGTAAACTTCGCTCTTGAGCAGAAGTACACTTTCACTGCTCCTGGATATGATTACCTAGATGCATCAAGAGCAGGTAACAGCAATGATTACTTTGGATTTACAAGTGCTCGTTTGAACATCAACATTGGTAATTCTTCTAAGAAAGTACAGCCTTTGTGGTGGCTCAACCAGAACAACTTTATCTACAGCGAGTTGAATTCTCCAGCTCACATGAAGATGCCAAAAGTTGTACTGCCTGATGCAGATAAAGATGGTGTTACTGATCAGTTTGATCTGGAACCAAATACTCCTGCTGGAGCACCAGTTGATAGCCGCGGTCGTGCAAAAGACAGCGATGGTGATGGCGTTCCTGATTACAAGGATAAAGAACTGTTGACTGCTCAAAAATGTTTCCCTGTTAACAATGATGGTATCGGTACTTGTCCTGAGCCTGCATGTTGCAAAGAGATCAAAGACATGATCGCTAACATGAAGCTTGCAGAACCAGCTCCTCAATGTAACATCGGTAGCTTGCCAAGCATTCAGTTCAAAGGAAAAGCAACTCTTTCTAAAGATGCTCAGAACATCTTGAATGGTGTAGCTGCAAGAATCAATGCAAACCCTGCTTGTAACATTAAAGTAATTGGTTATGGTGCATCTAGCAAATCTGCACAGCAGTTGAGCTGGGATCGCGTTAACGCTGTGATCAAATACCTGGTAGAAAAGCAAGGTGTTTCTGAAAGCCGTTTCATCTTTACTTATGGTCAGGATGGAGATGCTAACACAGTTGATCTTCAGGGAACTCTGGATGCTGGTCCAAATACAGTACCTGCTCCACATCCAAATCTGAAAAGCAGAAACTAATTTCGAATTAGTTACTTATAAAAAAAGAGACCCGATCAATAGTGATCGGGTCTCTTTTTTTGGTCGATAGTTAATAGACCATGGTCCATGGACTATTGACTATGGTCTATTGACTAAATCAAAATGAAGCTCACCAAAATTTTGGAGCGATGATAACTTTAGATCAGCCGCACCCCATCTTTCATCTTTTAGTTGAGACACATGAGGAACGATCACACATTTCATTCTTGCTGCCTTTGCTGCAATCATACCATTGAATGAGTCTTCAAAACAAATACACTCTGTAGGATGACTTCCTAATGCTTCTGCACAATTCAAATAAACCTGAGGATGAGGTTTACCATACGCCAGATCTTCTGCTGAAGAAGTGGCTTGCAAATATTTTCCAATACCTGCAATGTTTACAACCAAATCGATAAGAGATGGAGGAGATGATGTGGCCAAGCCAATTTTAAAAGATTTACGTTCAAAAAAATCAAAAATATAATCTACACCCGGCAAGATCTTTCCCTTCTTTTCAATCTTATCCAATACCAACTCCACAATTTTTTGTTCTGCACGTTTCATCTCAGATTCTCCAATATTGAAATACTGAAACCACCATTGTACAAATTCCTTGGTTCTTAGTCCGGTAGTGGTTTTATACTGCTCTTCAGTTAAATTCACACCGTACTGCCGAAATAATTCTGTAGCTGCTTCATTCCAAAGTGGTTCACTGTCGATCAATAATCCATCAATGTCAAAAATCACTGTATTCAATTCCATAATCTGATTTTACTGCGCAAAAGTATCCTTCCGCTTCTATTTTTTTAACCTCATTGGGTCATTTTTTGAACAATCACTTAACAATTTGATTACATTCCTTATTTTGCACGACTTGCCAACTTCAACCTATGCGATTAACTGAACGCCTTAAGCATATCAAAGTTATCCGTTCGATTGTATATGCCGTTGTGGGAATCTTCTCTTACCCTGGTCTGGCTATAGTGAACACCATAAAAATAGAAGGAACTGAACACTTAGAACGCCTGCCTAGAAAGAATGTTCTATTCGTTAGCAATCATCAAACCTATTTCGCAGATGTTATTGCTTTCATTCATATTTTCTGTGCTGTAAAGTGGCGAAGACAAAATAAACTTGGGCTCCCCTTTTATTTGCTGAATCCTTTTACGAATGTATACTTTGTAGCTGCCGAGGAAACCATGAATGGTAACTGGTTGAGTCGATTATTCAAATTAGGCGGTGCATTGACGGTTAAAAGAACCTGGCGTGCAGAAGGCAAAGATGTGCAACGTAACCGTGATGAATCAGATACGCAAAAAATTGATGAGGCATTGGATAAAAGCTGGGTCATCACTTTTCCACAAGGAACCACCAAACCTTTTGCTCCTGGTAGAAAGGGTACAGCGCATATCATCAAAAATAATCAACCTGTAGTGGTGCCTGTTGTTATCAATGGCTTCTGGAGAGCTTTTAATAAGAAAGGATTGGCTTTCAAGAAAAAGGGTTCTATATTATCAATCAGGTTCAAAGAACCCATGGTCATAGACTACACACAACCCATTGATGTTATACTTGATCAGGTGATGGATGCAATCGAGCAAAGCAAAGATTACATGTTAAAAGGCAGGCATCATTTACTAAGTATACTCGATAAATAATATCGATCACTTAATCCTTGATGAATAATGCCTTTAATTCATTAGCGTCATCAGGTTTCATTTTTCCTGCAAGGATCAAACGGATCTGTCTTCTTCTTAACGCTCCGTCAAACAATTTCTTCTCTTCTTCTGTTTCGGGAATCAATTCAGGAACTTTTCTGGGTTTGCCATTTGGATCTAATGCCACAAAAGTGAAGAATGCTTCATTGCTCTCGTACTTATATTGATGTAACAGATCTTCACCCCAAACCTTAATATGTATTTCCATAGAAGTATTAAATGCTCTGCACACTTTAGCCTCAATGTGTACTACATTTCCTAACTTGATCGGATTCTTGAAACTTAGATTATCGACAGAAGCAGTCATGCTAGGTGTATTGCAGTGTCTACCTGCAGCAATGCCCGCAGCAATATCCATCCAGTACATTAGACGACCACCCATTAGGTTACCAAATGTATTGGTGTCATTCGGTAGTACCAGTTCATTCATGATGGTAAAACTCTCACTCACTTTTTTCCCTTCCATACAAATTAAATTTTGGCAAAGATAAGGGAGATGACCGAGTACTACATGATCAGTAGTTTGCTGGTGTTAATGTTGCAGTTAAATAACAATACTTTCCAGCTTAGATAAGTATTTGTCATCCACATCTGCACCAATACCATGAGCATCAGTTAGCTGTAGCTCCATGCCGGAGTAGGTGACGCCTCCTGTGACAGGATCTTCTTTATGTCCGAGTAAACAAGTATCCAGATCATAAAATTGGATGTTGGTCTTAGCCATAGCAAAATGAACTTTGGCTGTTAGTGCAACTCTACTCTCTAACATGCCACCCAGCATACATGGTATTCCATGCTGTTCAGCTATTTCATTGATGCGAATCGCTTCTCTGATGCCACCACTTTTGGCAAACTTAATATTGATGTAAGTACAAGCTTTGTTTCTGATAATATTTGCTGCATCATGATGCGTGAAAACACTTTCATCAGCCATCACCGGTATAGGAGAAATTTTACAAAGCTCAGGTAACAAGTGATCATTCCATTTGCGCATCGGTTGCTCACAAAATTGAATATTGTATTTGCCGAGTGATGTTAGTGCTGTTACGGCATCATCAAATGACCATCCCTGATTGGCGTCAATGCGTAAAATGATACTTTCACCAACAGCTTCTCTGATCTTTTTAATTCTTTCGATATCAGTGATCACATCTTTCCCCAGTTTCACCTTGATCATCTTTACTCCTTTCTCTTGAAAGGCAATGGCTGTTTTTGCCATTGTTTCAGGATCATCTATACCTATCGTCAGGTCACTTTCAATTTTTTTTCTTTGACCCCCTAAAAATTGATAGAGGGGTTGCTTACTATGCTTCGCTGCTATGTCATACAATGCGAGATCAAAAGCACTTTTGGCCGTATAATTGCCTGCAGTGAAAAGATCCAATTCATTCAAACGATCATCGATCAATAGAGGATCTTTTCCTTTCCAAAGAGTAGCAAAATCTTTTGCCATTTCAAAACAAGTAGCTTGAGTTTCTGCCGCAATCATCGGAAATGCAGAACATTCACCCACACCTGTAATACCTTCACTGGTGTGTATTCTGATGAAAGTATTCTGTGCATAATGCATGGTGCCTGTAGCAATGGTGAAGGGCACCATAGGTATAGAGTACTTATAGATCTCTGTTTGTGTAATGGTCATTCGCGAATTTCTGAAATTATCGCAAATACTTTTCACATTTCTTCCAATAAGCAAAGAAAGAGGGATAATACCCTGTTACTTCGGGGAACATCCAATCTCTAGAATCTTGTATTCCTCTGTAATGTTGTGTAAGCGGATGTTCTTTAAAATAAATCGTTGAAGCTGAGAATAGTTGTTGTAACTCCTCAAATGACCCGGTAAATATTTTGATCTCAGGAATATTTTCTTTTGCCAGGTTGATTATAAATGATAGAACTCTTTCGCTTACCGGGAAACGTTTGAAATGATCCGGTTCCAATAAAAGAATCCGCATTCCCGATTCTCCTGCGTGCCATTGAGGATCTAATTGATAACTATTATAGATAAAAATAGGATCGCTTGATGTATGTATTTGATCCGATTCCGGCAGTGAAGTAGTTAAGGATAATGATGCCTTTTCTTTGATGCTATCTGGAACAGCAAGTGTTTCGAAAGCATCATACGATACAGAAAGAAAAGTATTCGATTGATTACTTCCTGTGTATTTATTGATATTCTCTTGATTGGCCACATACTTCTTACTGCTAAAGCTTCCTGCTACCCATTGCCAACTTAAAGCATTACTCGCTAAGTCTCCATCAATCAAATGATAATACATCCACTGTGCAGGAGCTAGCCAATGAGCTCTTCCAATATTGCAACAAAGCATGGATGTGTACATGCGTAGATGATTATGCATATACCCTGTTTTATACAATGTATCAATGCCCTCGTCGATGGCTTGTATCCCTGTTACAGCTTTTTGTACCGTTTCAGGCATTTTGTAATGATCTGTATTTGGCTGTAGTTGTTTCAGATCAGTAAAGATCAAATCTCCTTTTGCTTGCCATATCCTTTGGTAGTATTCTCTCCATGCAAGCTCTTGTAATAATTTTTCTGATTGATAAACTGAAAATCTTTGTAATACCGAAGATTGGATCTGAGGTAAAGAAATAACGCCCCTCGATATATAAGGTGAAAGCTTTGTTACCGACCCGGTCAAAAAGTTTCTTGTCTTAGCATATGCAATAGGATTGATCGCTGCAATACGTTCTTTGATAGCCGATAATGCTAAAGGAAAATCTTCTCGAATCATATTCTAATCAGTTTGTGTTCTCTTAGTGTATCTAACGTAAGTGGATTACCCTCATTGAGATTTTTATATTGTACCACATCACATAAAAAACCTGTATGATCTCCACCGGGAAAACTGCTGATGGTATTCAATAACATCACCGCCAATGCATCTTTAAGAATTGGAAACCCATTCCAATGGGTGAGTAGTTTTCTTTTTTCCAATCGCTCTATTTTATTAAGTTGGTGCCCGGATTTTTTACCCAATAATTCAACGAGTCTATATTGGTTCTCTGATAAGAGTTGTAATACAAACTCAGGATGACCGATCACATTTTCAAGTGTTTTGGTGCCTTCATAGATGCCACAAACAAAACGTTTGGGTTCCATGCTCATCTGGCCGGCATAAGTTATGATATGCATATTGTAATTGCCTTTTCCATCAGTGCTAGCGATAGAGTAAACAGGTAAATTCACGCGATTCCAGGGTCTTTTTGGCATAGCTGTTTTATGATCAGTGTTCAGGAAATTGATGCAAGAAATGTATCTGCTGTTTTTAGGTGTTCATTTTTCTTTTCTTCTTTCATCTTATCAAAAGTTTTAACCAGCATACCCAGTCGTGGATTTTGTAAAAAGAAATCACGATGCACATGCATAAAGCGCCAGAATAACCCATCCCATATTTGTTGCCAGTTTCCTTTTTCGTAATTACTCATTTTCATGATGTAATTACTACCGCTGATATATGGTTTGGTAGTCATGAGCCCCCCATCTGCAAACTGCGTCATTCCATATACATTGGGTACCATTACCCAATCATACGCATCAATAAATAATTCCATGAACCAGCGATATACTTCATCAGGATCAAATTCACATAAAAGCATGAAGTTGCCTAAGATCATCAAGCGTTCAATGTGATGTGCATAACCGCTCTTCAAAACCTTTTGTATCACATCATCAACAGGTACAATACCTGTAGTGCCTGTCCAGAAAGAAGCCGGAATTTTCCGATAAAATCCCCAGTAGTTGCGAGTTCTCTGTGAAATATTTTCACGTTGATACACTGCTCTGATAAATTCTCGCCATCCGATGATCTGTCTAATAAATCCTTCCAATGAATTCAAAGGAATATCTTGTTGACTTCCTATTTCTAAAGCAGATGCAATGATGTGATCTGGATCAAGTAATCCTATATTTAGCATGGGTGTAAGCACACTATGATGTAGGATCGTTGCATCTTTCACCATCGCATCTTCATAAGGACCAAATAAAGCAAAGCGATCTTTTAAAAAGGCTTTAAGCCACAGCTCTGCTTCAGTATGTGTGGTAGGATAAAAATGGGCATGATTACCAAATGGATTGCCTACTTTACCCGGATTATTTGGGTATTGCTTTTGTACATACCTGATCGCTTCCTCAACATAGGTATTTGCCTTTGGAAAAGGTTGAGCAGGTTCAGGTGTATTCTTAGGATATTTCTCGCGATTGTCTGTATCAAAAGTCCATTTCCCTCCCAATGCCTGTCCTTGATCATTTAGAAGAATTTTTCTTTTTTTTCTTTGATGTATATAAAAATCTGTTTGAAAGTAGTTTTTCTTATTCGCGAAATAATCATCTATCTCATTGGGTGCATTGATAAAATTCGGATTGTCATATAGTACAAGCGACAACTTATTTTTTTTACATGCATCTTGTGTTCTTTTCAAAAGCCACTCATCTGTGGGATCGGTGACATGTATAGCGGTAACGGCTTTTTTGTATAATGATGGTATGAATTTGCGTATATCACTCAGCGGATCTTTAGCTTCGACATAAGTGACATCCCAACCCCTCTGAATCAATTCATCCGCAAAAGCTTTCATGGAAGCACGGTGCAGAACAAGTTTTTGTTTATGAAATGAATATTGTTCAAAAAAGAGGAATTCTTCAATGATGTACACAGGTCTTTCTGGAACAAGCGCCTTATTATTCCTGAATAGTTGATGAGGAAATAAAATCGATATTTCTGCATTCATGATCTTATCTCAAAACAAAATGAGCTGCTTATTGTTTATAAGCCCATAAATTCTTGTTATGGAGTCACTCAAAGGCAAAAAAGTACTATTGATAGGGGCATCAGGTGGCATCGGGATGCGATTGGCCAAATTACTGACAGGCTCGGGAGCTATTGTATCTATAACTGGACGAAACAAAGAAAAATTGGCAGAAGCAGGTAACCAAGCGGGTATTCCTACAACCAGACAATTCCAATTGGACCTAACAAGTGAAGCTTCCGTATTTGAAACCATTGCTCATGTGCAACAAGATGGACCGGTTGATATATTGATCAATGCTGCCGGAATCGGGATCATTAAATCCATGGATACGCTAACGACAGAAGATTTCATACAAACACTGCAAGTGAATTTGATCGGAAGTTTTTGGGTGACCAAGGCCGTTCTGCCGGCTATGAAAGAAGCCAAAAAGGGATTGATCATTCATATTCCCGGGGTATTGGGGAAAGTACCAATGGCGGGTGCTGCGGCTTACAGCGCTAGTAAATACGGACTTGTAGGTATGATGCAAAGTATTCGGGAAGAATTGAAGAGAACTGAAATACGTATTACAAATCTTTTTTTAGGGGGTGTTGATAGTCCATTTTGGGATACCATCGATCTAAGAGTGCAAAGAGATAAAATGGTGGTTGCCGAAGAAGCAGCAAAAGCCATTTGGTTCCTCTGTCAACAACCGGCCAGTGGTGTGGTTAGTGAAATGGTGCTGCAGCCATTCAATCATCAGGCGATTTAATAAAGGATTGTTCCGTTGCTGTATAAAATCTTTTTTTTAAACGTTACAGCACCGATATTCGCAGTACGAACGAATGTTAGCAATGAATATCTCTTTTGACAATACCGAAAATGCCTTTGCATACAAATCTGATAAGGAGCTGAAAAGTGCCAAGTTTTTATTCAGCACCATGGGTTATCCATGGTTTGTGCAATTGGGTACTAGACTGACTCCTTTTATCATGAAAACAGGACTACCTGTTCATGGCATCATTCGTAAAACCATTTTCAAACAGTTTGTTGGAGGAGAAACTCTGGAAGAAACTGCGGCAGTTGGTGCTACATTGGGTAAATATGGCGTTCAGGTGATTCTGGATTATGGTGTTGAGGGGAAAGAAGGAGAAGATAGTTTTGATCATGCTACGGAAGAGTTCATTCGCGTGATCAATTATGCTGCTACACAAACCAATATTCCGTTTATCAGTATCAAAGTAACCGGATTAGCTCGTTTTTCGTTGTTACAAACATTAAATGAAGCGCCGCGTTTACGTAGTGGTATTCATGACCATGAGATGGAGATTGATGAGTGGGATAGGGTTCGCGAACGTATGTATGCGATTTGTGAGATCGCTTCTGAAAAGAATGTAGGTGTGCTTATTGATGCGGAAGAAAGCTGGATACAAGATCCCATTGATAGGCTTACCATGGAAATGATGGAGATCTTCAACAAGCAAAAAGTGGTGGTGTATAATACGATTCAATTGTATCGACATGATCGTTTACACTTTTTGAAGCTATCACATCAGATCGCGCAGCAGAAAGGCTTTCTTTTGGGTGTGAAATTGGTTCGTGGAGCCTATATGGAAAAGGAGAGAGCTAGAGCCAAAGAAATGGGCTATGCATCTCCGATACAGCCGGATAAAGATGCATCCGACAGGGATTATGATCTTGCAGTACGTTATTGTATCGATCATTTAGATCAGATAGCAGTCATTGTTGCTTCACACAATGAAGCCAGTAACTTGTTGGCCGCCGAATTATTAGATCAAAAGAGTATTGCTCATAACCATCCTCATATTCATTTTTCTCAGTTGTATGGTATGAGTGATAATATCACTTTCAATCTTGCAAAAGAAGGCTTCAGCGTCAGTAAATACCTTCCTTTTGGTCCTATCAGGGATGTGATCCCTTATCTGATGCGCCGTGCACAGGAAAATAGCAGTGTAAGTGGACAAACAGGTCGTGAATTATCCTTGATCAAGAGAGAGCTTGCCCGCAGAAAATCTGCATAGAATTCACAGCTTCTCAACATTCTTAATTTCACTTCGTATCATCGGAAGAGGTAACGTATTTTGCGCCCATGCAACAATACCACCAATTACTTCAGCATATTCTTGATAACGGTACACAAAAGACCGATCGTACGGGAACGGGTACCATCAGTTGTTTTGGTTATCAAATGCGTTTTGATCTCCAAAAGGGCTTCCCTTTGGTGACAACTAAAAAGTTGCATCTCAAAAGTATCGTTTATGAGTTGCTTTGGTTTTTGAATGGAGATACCAATATCAAATACCTGAATGAACATGGTGTAAGTATTTGGAATGAATGGGCGGATGCAAACGGAGAACTTGGACCTGTGTATGGAAAACAATGGCGCAGTTGGCAAGGGCCGGATGGAACAGTTACCGATCAGATCACAGACTTGATTCAACAGATCAAAAAAAATCCTGACAGCAGAAGATTGATCGTGAGTGCATGGAATGTAGCGGATCTTCCTAAAATGGCATTGATGCCTTGTCATACACTGTTTCAGTTTTATGTAGCTGATGGCAAGCTCAGTTGTCAGTTGTATCAACGCAGTGCTGATGTATTCTTAGGTGTGCCTTTCAATATCGCTTCTTATGCTTTGCTCACGATGATGATAGCGCAGGTTTGTGATCTACAATATGGAGATTTTGTACACAGTTTTGGGGATGCTCATTTGTATAATAACCATATCGAGCAAGCTAAATTGCAGCTAAGCAGAACTCCCTATGATTTACCCACCATGAAGATCAATCCCGCTGTAAAAGACATTTTTAGCTTTAAGTTTGAAGATTTTACACTGGAAAATTATCAATGCCATCCTCATATTAAGGCGCCGGTGGCTGTGTAGGAAACAGTGGAATATTAAATAATGAATAAGAAATAAGAAAGGAAGTTAAATAAAGTGTAGTGTCAATCTGATATCTGCCATCTGACATCCACAATCAAAAGACATTATCTTTGAGTATGGTCATTTCTCTCATTGTTGCTGCAGCTACTCATCATGGAATTGGTAAAGACAACCAACTATTGTGGCATTTACCAAAGGATCTTCAGTTTTTTAAGAAGATCACCTGGGCGATGCCTGTCATCATGGGAAGAAAAACCTTTGAGTCATTATCAGGGAAACCATTGCAGGGCAGATTAAATATTGTCATCACAAGACAAAGAGATTGGAAGCCTGAAGGGATTGTGGTGGTTCATTCTTTGGATGATGCCCTTTTTGTAGCAAAATCAGCTGATTATAAAGAAGTATTTATAGCGGGTGGCGGAGAGAT
>JBDKEH010000164.1:0-3537 GCA_039795345.1 Bacteroidota bacterium | reverse complement strand
TATGACACATAAACATGATGAAACAAAAATTGCTGCACATGGCCATGGATCCGCGAAGGATGAAAACGAATCGGGTTGGAAAAATCATTGGGATCTATTATTGGCATTAGTAATATTAATCATTCTGCTTGTACTGGAATATGGCTTCAAAATGGAGTTCTCTAAGATTCCCTCATTGGCCATAAACCTGGGAGCTTATTTATTGGCAGGTCGTAAAGTATTGGACCTTGCCTTCAGAAAATCAAAGCGGGGAGATATTTTCAATGAATTTGTGTTGATGAGTGTTGCCACTATCGGTGCATTTGTGATTGGAGAATATGAAGAAGGCGTGGCTGTGATGGTTTTTTACCAAATCGGCGAATGGTTCCAGGATGCGGCTGTAAATAATGCCAAAAGAAGTATTAAAGCCCTGCTTGACGTAAGACCTGATGAAGTAACAGTTTCAAGAAATGGTACGCTTCTTGTTGTTGACCCTTCTATTGTTGAGTTAAACGAAACCATCTTGGTAAAACCAGGTGAAAAAGTAGCATTAGATGGTGAATTGATTTCAGAAAATGCTTCATTTAATACAGCAGCGTTAACAGGGGAAAGTAAACCAGATGCAAAATATAAGGGAGAAACTATTCTTGCGGGAATGATTAATCTGCATACAGTAGCAGAAATCAAAGTGAAAGCGCTGTTTAAAGATAGTAAACTGAGTAAGATTTTAGAAATGGTTCAAGATGCTACTGCAAGAAAATCACAGACACAACTATTTATTTCCAGGTTCGCCAAAATCTACACACCAATCGTTTTCTTTCTTGCTATTGTAGTTTGTTTTGTCCCTTACTTTTTTGTAGAAGATTATAATTTTCAAACATGGTTTTACCGAGCACTGGTATTCTTAGTAATCAGTTGTCCATGTGCATTGGTGGTATCCATTCCATTAGGATATTTTGGTGGCATAGGTCTTGCCTCACGTAATGGTATTTTATTTAAGGGAGGAAACTTTCTTGATGTAATGACAAAGGTTAATGCTGTGGTTATGGATAAGACCGGCACATTGACAAAAGGAGTTTTTAAAGTACAACAAGTCGTTTCGGTCAACATAGATGAAAAGGAGTTGGTAAAGCTTACGGCTGCGGTGGAAAAGAATTCAACTCATCCTATAGCCAAAGCTGTAACGGAATATGCTGGTGAAACTGTCAATGGTATCAATGCAGATGCAGTAGAAGAAATCGCAGGCTATGGCTTAAAAGGAAAAGTAGGTGGAAGGGACTTGCTTGCAGGTAATGCAAAACTATTGAAGAAATACAACATATCCTACCCAACAGAAATAGAAACCATTGTTGACACAATTGTTGTTGTTGCAATAAATAATCAATATGCAGGTTTTATAACTATTGCTGATGAAATAAAAGACGATGCTGCCCAGGCTGTCAAAGACATGCACAGCTTTAATATTAAAACGGTAATGCTTTCAGGCGATAAACAATCTGTAGTAGATGAGGTTGCAAGGAAGATTGGTATAGATGAGGCTTATGGTGATTTACTACCAGAGGGTAAGGTTGAGAAAGTACAGAGGCTAAAAGATGAAGGGCGACACATCGCTTTTGTTGGTGATGGTGTTAATGATGCACCTGTAGTTGCATTGGCGGATGCTGGAATAGCAATGGGAGGGTTAGGGAGCGATGCCACAATTGAAACGGCAGATGTAGTCATTCAAAACGATCAGCCGCAGAGAATAGTTTCAGCTATTAAAATCGGAAAGATAACCCGGAGCATTGTGTGGCAAAACATCATTTTAGCTATGGCAGTAAAAGTGTTTGTATTGATTTTGGGCGCAGGCGGTGTAGCTACTCTATGGGAAGCAGTAATTGCGGACGTAGGTGTTGCTTTATTAGCGATATTGAATGCGGTTAGGATTCAAAGAATAAAGGTTTAAAAAAAAATGTTATAAGATGTATTTCATTATTTAAGCATTTGCTTAAATAATGATTCTTGCTATCTTTGATGAATGGACAATAATACTTGTATCAGGCTCTTTGCCGATCATGAGCAAATAAAGAGTTGCAAAAACAAGTTAAGAACTGCACAAGAGTCTTTTGCAAGCTTGTCTAACATATTAGCCTTGGCAGGTAACGAAGTAAGGCTCAAGATTGTTTATTTATTGGAAGAAGAAAAGGAATTGTGTCCTTGTGATCTTTCTGATATTTTAGGAATTAGTATTCCGGCAGTATCACAACATCTGCGAAAACTGAAGGATGGAAATATTGTTGAAACCCGTAAGGAAGGGCAAACAATTTATTATTCACTTACACAGGAAAATCTAAAGATTTTAAAGCCCTTCTTTAAACATATTAAGGTACAAACTCAAAAACTGGAAACGGTATGATAAGTGCAAAATCATCAGGAACATTTACGGGCGCAGGTGTTCTTGCTGCCATAGCTGCTTCACTTTGTTGTATGACGCCTATTATTGCATTACTTGCCGGTAGCAGCAGTATTGTCGCTAACTTTTCATGGATAGAACCGGCAAGGCCGTATTTAGTAGGTTTATCAATTGCTGTATTGGCATTTGCATGGTATTTTAAATTAAAACCAGCTAAGACAAACGTTGTGGATTGCAATTGCGCAACAACTAAGAAGCCTTCATTCCTTCAGACTAAAACATTTTTAGCTATCGTAACTGTATTTGCTATTTTGATGATGACTCTTCCGCTATATGCAAAAATGTTTTATCCAAAACAAAAAGTACAGGCAACAGCTCCTGCAGTATTTGATCATCAACAACAGGTAAAGTTTATCATACAAGGTATGACTTGCAAGGCATGTGAGGAACATGTAAATAGTGAACTGTCTAAAGTAAATGGCGTATTAGCTTATAAAACCTCTTATGCCACCAGAAGCAGCCTAGTCAGTTTTGATAAATCAAAAATTGATGAGAAAACAATAGAAGCAGCCATTAATAGAACAGGGTATAAAGTAAAAAGCTATCAATTTACCCGGTAGTGGTAAATCTTGTTTCGATCAAAACTAAGAAAATATGGAAAATACATTAACACTGCAATCCAGTATCACTTGCCCAAATTGTGGTTTTCAGAAAGTGGAAACAATGCCGACGGATGCTTGTCAATATTTTTATCAATGTACAAACTGCCAAACTGTATTAAAGCCGCAGCAGGGAGATTGTTGTGTATTTTGTAGTTATGGCACTGTCGCTTGTCCACCTATACAAATGAATAAATCTTGTTGTAAGTAAATAGGTTTTTAAAAGTAAAAGCGACTCATCAATGATTATTTTTGCATATAATTTCGGGTGATAGGGGGGAAGTATATACCATCAAAGAAATGGACATTTTTTTTGGACTAAGCCGCTTCTGATTTATTTACTAATAAGCTATTTGCTACTTTGTAACTTATTACTATATCTTTTTTATCCTTTAGTTGTATTGTGTAAGTCTGGTCAAACTGCTCAATGGCTTTCACCTTTATACTGTTGCCTAAAGAAATGCCTGACTTATCCAGGTAATTTAAAAATGCAGGCGTATGATCTGT
>JBDKEH010000125.1:0-26638 GCA_039795345.1 Bacteroidota bacterium | reverse complement strand
GCAAGAACATAAAAGATAAAGATCACAACCGGAATGGTAATGAATCCTAAGCTTAAGGCAAAGCCTAGCGGTAAAGTGATCACATAAAAGAAAATGAATTTTTTGATGAATGCACTATAAGAATAAGGAATGGGTGTATTCTTGATGCGTTCACAAGCACCACAAATGTCTAGAAAAGATTGTAGCTCATTATTCAGGAATAATAATTGATAATCTGATATTTTCTGATCTCTGTGCAATAAATGAACTTTATTCATCATTACAGCAACTACCTGATTGGGAATATGCTTACTGCTATCAAAACCTGCGATCTCAGGGTGCGGATCGGCGTCTAATGCCAGTCTGGTTTTTTCGTTTTGTAAATGAACACAAAGCTCACTCGCGAATAATGGGATGATCTTTTTAAAAAAGCTTCGATTCTTTTCATCATCTCTGGCCAATATGCTATTCATTTTTACTGCCAAATTCCTACTATTGTTGACCAAAGCACCCCAAAGTTTTCTTCCTTCCCACCATCTGTCATAAGCGGTATTGGTACGAAAAACAAGCAGCATAGAAATGGCAAATCCCAATAAGCTATGCATTACTGTAATATTTTTTGCGTAGCTATTCTCTGCTAACTTCAAATAATTTGCTTCCAGATATACAATACCCCATGAATAAAACCCAATAAAAACAATCAAAGGGAAAAGCTTGCGAATGGTATCGGTTCTATGAAAGCTAAATAAAAACCGAAGCCAATCTTTAGGGTTATAACTGATCATAGGATAAATGTACAAATACCGTTGAATTAATCAGAAGAATCAGGCAAGTTGCATGAGAAGCCATTTTGAGGTACGTAACAAATCCTTAATATGGAATCCTTGTATCAATCGATCAATTTCGCATAAAATCTTTCTCTTGCATCAACAACATGCCCTACTCAGACAATCATTCGGTAAAGATTTCCTTTGGGGCGTAGCTATCTCAGCAGCACAAAATGAGGGAGCATGGAATATAGACGGCAGAGGACCATCCATTTGGGATCAATTCTCGAGGAGACAGGGTAAGATCAAGAATAACGCTAAACCGTATGCATCCTGTGATTTCTATTACAGGTATAAAGATGATCTGATGTTGGTGAAAGCCATGGGCTTTAATTGCTTTCGATTTTCCATTTCATGGAGCAGAATTCTTCCGGAAGGAACAGGTAAGATCAATAAAGAAGGGATCGCTTTTTATCACCGTGTTATTGATGAATGTCTACAACTTGGATTGATTCCTTTTGTTACATTATACCATTGGGATCTTCCTGCAGCACTGCAAAAAGAAGGTGGCTGGAGTAGTCATCAGATGTTGAAATGGTTTACCAGATTTGTACAAGTATGTACAGAGGCATTTGGCGATAAGGTGAAAGATTGGATCGTTTTGAATGAACCAATGGGTTTCACTTCTTTGGGTTATATGTTGGGTAAACATGCTCCCGGGAAAACAGGCCTCAGTAATTTTTTACCTGCAGTACACAATGCGGTTTTATGTCAAGCCGAAGGAGGCAGAATCATCAGAGCCAATATTCCCCGCGCGAATATTGGTACAAGCTTTTCCTGCAGTGAGGTAATACCTTACACACAGAAGGATGAAGATGTAAAGGCAGCCAAACGAGCAGATATTTTATTGAATCGTTTATTCATTGAACCTCTACTAGGAAGAGGCTATCCTCAGGAACCGGGATTTACACTTCTGGATAAATTACATCTTCATAACAAAGCCTGGAAGTATACAGAAAGAATGCAGTTCAATTTTGACTTTATAGGGATACAGAATTATTTCAGTACCACAGTCAAGTACAACCCATTGATTCCATATGTACAGGCATCAGAAGTAAAAGCTGTGTCCCGTAAAGTGCCTCATACTGCGATGGGTTGGGAGATCAATCCGGATAGTTTTTATAGAATGATCAAAAGATTCTGGTTGTATGGAGGCGTAAAACAAATCATCATTTCGGAAAGTGGTGCAGCATTCAAAGATGTGTTGATCAATGGAGTAGTGAATGATACCGATCGAATACAATACTTCCAGCAATATCTTACCGCAGCTCTGCGTGCTAAAAAGGAAGGGGTAAATATTGGTGGTTATCTGGCTTGGACACTCACAGATAATTTTGAATGGGCGGAAGGTTACAAAGCTCGATTCGGTCTAGTGCATGTTGATTTTGAAACTCAATTACGTACCATCAAGCAATCAGGATATTGGTTCAGGGATTTTCTGCATCATAAGATTTGAGTCTTCAATGCGTAGTAGAATGATATTGCCACTGAGGGCATAGAGATACACTGATTTTTCTGTGGTTTTCAGTGTCCTCAGTGGCAATAAACTACATCTCATCATGTTTCAGTAAGTTTGGTAACCACAAACAACCGACATGCATAAAATTCCCGCCCTGTTTTTAGCTTTCTTTGTAACCATTTCATTGCTTCAAGCTCAATCAAAACATAGTATTCCGATTCATTCGGCTTATTTGTTGCCGGTCTCAGATAAAGATGAAATAGGCAATGAAAAAAATACATCAACTTATAAATGGGTAGATACCGCTAAGAAAATTCATTTCTATTTCCATCATTCAACTCCGGGTGTTTTAACATTGTCATTACAAAGTGCTGCATCCAAAGTTCCGCAGCAAATCAAAGTATCCGCAGGAGGTAAACAGTTCAGCGTAGAAATACCTGTAGGAACCAAAACAAAGGAAATTAGAATAGGAACGATACCGGTTGTTGATAGTGGCTTTATGGAAGTAGTACTATCTGCTAAAAAAATACTGCGTGATGGCATAAAGATCGAGTCATTGATCATTTCCGGAAATGCAACAGAAGGTATTCGTTTTAATGCAAAACCAAGGAGAAATGCAGCTTCAGTACATCTCCGATATCCTTTAGCAGATAGTATTCGGGCGATCGGTTTTTATAATGAAGTGACTGTTCCTAAAGGCTATGATCATTTGCATAGTTTTTATATGGCCAATGGTTTTTCCAGAGGTTATTTTGGTATACAAGTGAATGCTGAAAAGGAGAGAAGAGTGATCTTCTCGGTATGGGATGCAGGTAATGAGGCAGTAGACAGAAATAAAGTAGCGGATGCTGATAAGGTGAAATTATTGGCGAAAGGAGATGCCGTTATCACCAATGATTTTGGAAATGAAGGTACCGGTGGACATAGCCATTGGGTGTATGATTGGAAAGCAGGTGAAACCTATCGATTCATGTTGACCGCTTTGCCTGATAGTGCTACACAGACAACTATTTATACCGGTTATTTCTTTGTCCCTGAATTACAAAAATGGAAATTGATAGCAGCATTTCGCGCACCAAAAGATGGAAAGCGATTGAACAATCTCTATTCCTTTAATGAAAATTTTGTGGGGAGTAATGGACATCTTCAAAGAAGGGCTTTATTTGGTAATCAGTGGGTGCAACAACAGAATGGTAGATGGGTTTCATTAACAGATGCTGTGTTTAGTACTGATGCAACCGGTAAAGCAGGTGACCGTTTTGATATTGGTGCTGGTATCAGTAATGAACAATTCTACCTATGGAATGGTGGTTTTATGCCTCAAGAAGCAAGACCCGGCGATGCATTCAAAAGAAATCATACTGCGAAGGCACCTGTGATCGATTATACGAAAGATGCGGATAGCCTTGCTCAAGCTAAAAAAGATCTGGAAGAAATTGCTACTGCTGTTAAAACCAGTAAGCTTGATACAACAGGCAGTATCGAATCTGTTTACTACCATATTCTTCAGCAAGGTACCGGAGATTATGTAGCTGTGACAGATACTGTTACTGTTCACTACAAAGGATCATTGCTTACTGACGGTACTGTTTTCGACCAAACCCGAGATAATCCTGCAACATTCCCGTTAAGAAGACTTATTCGTGGCTGGCAACTAGCACTTCCAAAATGTAAGGTAGGTGGAAAAGTGAGGGTGATTATTCCGTCAGCGCAGGCTTATGGTATCAGAACCCGCAGTAAGGATATCCCACCTAATAGCGTTTTGATTTTTGATATTGAAGTGGTTAGTACCAAAAAGCAGCAGTAAGGCAACAATACGTATCTGATTAGTAGAGACAGCCATAAGACCCATGAAATTGACATTTTATGCAGGTTTTTGGATTGATGCTTGCAAGGGGCTTTTTTTCTGTCTAACTTAATGTCATCTACTTTTTGTAACGCTAAACTCTGCCTATGAAAGCGGCTCGTCAATTGACCATCGCTATGCTCGTCTTGGCTGCAAGTGCAGCTTTGTTTGTGGGTTATCATTTAATTACTGATCCAACAGGAAGCTCCCTGGGGATACCTGTGTATTTCCTCAATGGGTCTATGTTCAATGATTTCTCTACTCCTGGCTGGGTCATATTATTATCCATCGGAATTTTGGGTATTATAACCATCATCACTGTAGTAAAAAGAATCAGGCATTTCCATACAGTTGTTGTGATTCAAGGAGCCATTATTTGTGTACTTGTCATTGCACAAATGATTATTATCGGAGAAGAGTATATGATGCAATATCTTTTTCTGATGCTTGGAATGGCCATCGCTATTGTAGGTGGGTTGTTAAGTCAGGTAGATAAGAAAATCGAAAATAGAAAATAAGAAATCAGGAATAAGAATCGGATATAAAACATTCTTGCTTCTTGTTTCTTACTTCTTGTTTCTTTATTTATTATTTCCCTGTTTCTTGAGGGCAAGATAAACGCCATTTGTCCAACCAAATCCATCTTGATTGGGATATTCTCCACCTCCTGCTTTTAAATGAATATCGGAGACATTGTATTTCTCCATCATCTTACCAGTTTCATGGTATGTTTTCTCATTCAGCTTCAACCATCTTTGTCGAATTTCTTCAGCAAGAACATCCTGCTGATAGTTGACCAAGCCTTTATAAGTTATCCATTGTAATGGCGCCCAGCCATTAGGAGTATCCCATTGTTGAGAGGTCTCAGCATTTGTTGTGAGTACACCTCCATCACCCAATAAATGGCTTTTTATTTTGTTGGCTACTGCGATTGCTTGTTGTTCATTCGCAATGCCTATAAACAAAGGGAAAGAGGCAGCTAAGGTTATTCTTGGGGTGTTTTTCTGTTGGGTGAAATGGTAATCAAAATAAAACTGCTCTTCATGATTCCAGCAGTAATGCTGAATAGCATCGATCCTTTTATTCATCGCTTTAGAAATTCCTTCAGCAGCCGAATGATCACCCCTTAATTGAAAACCAATATGTAGTACAGATTCCAGATGAAGTAGTAAGCAGTTCAAATCAACCGGAATAATCTCTGTTGTTTGAATTGTCTGCATTTGGTCAGGGATTTCAAACCACCGACTACTAAAATCCCACCCAGACTCAGCCGCAGCTCTGATATGTCTATATACAATCGAAGGATCATGCTGTGATTGGGTAGCAATATGAATGTCTTCAATATAAGCTTCTGGTCTTGGGGAAGGGTTGTTATCCCAATATCGATTTAAGATTGATCCATCAGGCATTCTTACAACACGATACGTAGATAGGTTGCTTTCAGAAAGTTGTTCGCATCCTTTCATCCAAAATGTATATTCCTTTTCTAATGCCGGCAAATATTCCAGATATACCTGCTCTCCTTTTATGGATGCTAATAGCGATACCATCAAAGCAAAAAATGGAGGCTGTGATCTACTGATATAATAGGTTCTATTACCATTTGGAATATGACCTATTGTATGGATCAAGTGAGTAAAATTCTTGATCATATTTTCAATCAAATCTATTCTTCCTGAAACTTGCAGGCCTAGCATAGTGAAATAGCTATCCCAATAATAAATTTCTCTGAATCTTCCACCCGGAACAATGTATGGGTAAGGTAAAGGGATCAATGTTCCTGCTGTTGTATCAGGATTTCTTTGTAAAACATCCCACAATTCATTTAGGTGCACATCAATTGATTTATCAGCTGATGAATATGCTTCTTGATGAGATTCAGGTAAAGTGAAATGGGCTAGAACGAAATCCAATAAGCTGAAAGAGTCCTCTGTTTTTTGAATTGAATAGTTCTCGAGTATGGTGGAAGTGCTATACTTTGGTAAAGCGTCAACAAAATATTTAGAATCAGAAAAGATGCCTGCACTTTGTACGTCTTCATACAAAGGAGATAAGGATTCGATATGAAAATATGATTCGAGCATAATCTATTCTTCTAAATACTTTTCTTTTCCTTTTGTTGTAATCTGCTAAATAAGAATAAACATACGATCAGTATAGCCATCGGTATCAAGGAAAAATAAAAAGCCTGCTTACCATCATAATGTTCAAAAATATTTCCTGTAATGATAGAGCCGGTTGTACCGCCTAATGCAGAGAAAATAATGATCAGACCAGACATTAGTCCGTGTTGTTTTACGGGTAATGTACTCAGAATTACAGAGTTCACAGCCGGATAAATAGGAGCGAGCAGTAATCCAATCATCGGAAATACAAATGCTGCAATGGGTGCATTGCTCCATCCTGTAATAGGTTGCCCGGTTGATTTTTCAGCCAGTGGAATAGCTATGAGAACTAATGCTGCTGCCAATACTACACAGGAGATCAATACGATCAGCCAATTCAATCTTTTCAATACCAATCCGGCAAAAAAGCGACCTAATGCAGTTGATCCTGCAAGAATACTCGCCATTTGAATACTTAATGCAGCAGGTAACAATAATACCTTGTTGTTAAAAGTGGGTAACCAGCTCATGATACTTTGTTCTATCAATACATAAAAGAAAGCACAGAGTACAAATACCAACACAATAGGCTTTACCATCAGTTTGAACATTTCTTTGAACTCGCTGATCATGGATTTTTGTTCTGTTGTTTGTATCGATGATTCATCCAGTGAAGCGGATAATAATAGTAGAAAAGCCATCAACGAAATACCTCCAAGCAGGTAATAAACATTCAACCATGAAGTAGATTGAGGATTGGTATCATCCACGAAATAACTGAAGATGAAATAACCGGTAAGTATACCGATCATGAAAAAGGATTCGATAAAATTCATCAAGCTGATATGTTCTTTCTCATTTTTAGTGACCAATCCGATCGTACTGTAAACAGACATTTTGATCAATGCAAAAGAGGAGCCAACAGCAGCAAATAACAATTTCGTTGTAAGAAAGCTAGCTGTAAAAGGCATGATGAAACATACGATACTGATGAAGCCTAAGGCAATCAGCATTGCGTTTTTGTAACCGATCCTTACGATATACGAAGAGATAAGGAATGATACCGCTGCAATACTCAGATCTTTAAACGCTTCCAAGGTAGAGGCAGCACTTTCTGAAACACCAAAATTCTGTTGTACTTGTAATATAACAGTACCCACGCTATTTAAGAGTATCGCAAAAACAAAGTAGTTAAGGAATAACGAAAGTTTTATTTTCCAGTTTTGCATAATGAAGGATTAAAATTATTGTTGAATGGGAATGAGTTTTAAACAAACAGGATTAGGTACTTCTGTTTGTCGAATGAACTGCTGCAGTAATCCTGTTTGTCTATTGATGCGGTATGTTACAATATTATTCGTTCGTTGATTCGCTACCAATAAAAAATTGCCACTTGGATCAATGATGAAATTTCTGGGGCCAGCTCCGGGTACAGGTTGGTAACCAATGCCGGTAAGCTTTCCGGTATTTTGATCGATTGAGAAAATGGCAAGATTGTTTTCTTCACCACGGTTAGAAGCATACAAGAATTTCCCATCAGGTGAAACATGAATATCAGCACTACCCGGTTGTCCGGAAAAATCTTTTGGGTGTGTTGCGATTTGCTGAATGCCTGTTAAATACCCGTTGGTGTAACGATACACTTTAATGGTACCTGTTAACTCCTCCAGTAAGTACACATATTTTTGATTGGGATGGAAATCAAGATGACGAGGACCGCTACCGGGTGAGGAAGCTGAAAAGGGCATGGCAGCAGGCTTTAATGGCTGTTTGGCTGATGGATTAAAAAGATACATCATCAATTTATCAGTGCCTAGATCAGGAACTAAAAGATACTTCTGATCAGGCGAAAAAAAAGTACCGTGTACATGTGCTTTCTCTTGCCTGCTTTTATTCACACTACTTCCCGTGTGTTGAATTCTTTGAACATAATGTTTCAAACCACCATCACTTGCAACGGGGAAGACGCTGATATTACCGCCTGTATAATTGCCTGTGATTACCCATTTGCCCGTTTTATCAACAGTTACATAACAAGGGTGGTCACCACCAGTAGGTTGGCTATTGATATAGTATAATTGTCCGGTAGCAGCATCAAACTCATACGCACTTACATAGCCGGGCTGATCACCCCCGGTTTCATTGACAGTGTATATTTTCTGTTTATCCGGTGATACCGCTAAAAACGAAGGGTTGGTGGCACTGTCTGTACTGCTTACCCATTGAATTTCTCCATTTTGTGAATTGAATCTAAATACATACACGCCTTTACTCTTACCTGTAGTATAAGTACCAACAAGTAAATAATGATCCTGTGCAGACAGAAGTAAACAATAAAATGACATGAAGAACAAGCAAATAGCTCTCATGACGGTTTGGATTTTCTGTAAGATAAACATTGGAAAGCATTCTTTTTAATAGGATAAAATTTATATTCATACAGAAGAAGCTATTTACGAAATTGGAAGTCAGTTGTTATTAACATACTATTTTAGTAGACTATTCGTATTTTCGCCCCGCAAATCAGAACTATGAAATATATATACTGGGTCATAATGCTTTTTGTAATGAGTTGTAGCACAAAACAAAACAATAGCTTACAAGTGGGTGATTGGCAAGCAAAATTGCTCCGAGAAGATGGGAATCATATCCTTTTCAATTTTGAAGTGATCAATGCAGGAGATAGTATTGCTTGGATCATCAAAAATGGAGAAGAGAAAATCAAAGTTGATGATATTACTATCAAAGATGATTCTGTATTCGTAGCAATGCCTGTGTTTGAATCCTATTTTAAGTTGGTGAAGGAAGGAAATGATAAGCTAACCGGTACATGGACAAAAGCTGCAACGGCAGGTTTTATTGATATGCCATTCGAAGCAACGATTGGTGATGCCAAAAGATTTGACACAAAAGAAAAACCGGTAGCCAATATCTCAGGAAAATGGGAAGTAACTTTTTTCAGAGCTGATGGATCTCCAAGACCTGCTATCGCTGAATTTACACAACAAGATGAAACACTTGCAGGAACTTTTATAACTCCCACCGGCGATTACAGGTATTTAGTAGGTGTGGTAGACGGTGATCAAATCAAATTATCTACGTTTGATGGCAGTCATGCTTATTATTTCAATGCTACGATCAATAGTGATACTTCTATCAGCAGTGGTCATTACTATTCAGGAGCTACCAGTATTGAACCTTGGAAAGCTGTAAAAAATCAAAATGCAACATTGCCAGATGTAGCTGCTATGTTTTTAAAGGAAGGAGAAGAACGATTGAATTTCAGTTTTCCCGATTTAGATGGAAAGCAGGTTTCAATCAATGATGAACGCTTTAAAAATAAAGTGGTCATTGTTCAGATCATGGGTTCATGGTGTCCCAATTGTATGGATGAAACGGCTTTTTTAAGTGAGTATTATAAGAATAATAAAGACAGGGGTGTAGAAGTAGTAGCACTGGCTTATGAATATTATGAAGACCGAACACTCGCAGCAAATAGCGTCAAAAAATTTCAAAAAAGATTCAATGTACAATACCCGATGTTACTCACTGGAGTTACGGTGGCAGACACTTTAAGAACCGAAAAAACATTGCCACAGCTTACTAAGATCAAATCATTCCCTTCTACCATTTTTATTGATAAGAAGGGTAAAGTAGCCAAAATACATGCAGGCTTTGAAGGACCGGGAACCGGCTCTAGGCATGAGGTATTAAAGAAAGAGTTTGAAGCAACAATTGATCAATTACTTAAAAAATAAATAGCACTGAAAAGTTATTTGCGACATTCAATTATTTATAATTTAGGTCAGATAGTATTAATTATTCTAAATCAGTCCCTGTGGACGGGCCTCATTGGGGTCGGTGTCAAGCGTAGCGATGACAGATGAAATCATGCGAAGCAGATTTCATCAGAGGCCAATGCAGCCCGGAAGCAGGGACGGGGCCATTCGGCCCTGGAGTCATAGTTGCTTTAAAGTGTTTGAGTAATAAATTTTATAGTAAGATATCTATAGTAAAAAAAGAGCCATCCTCAGTTTTTGAGGATGGCTCTAAGAGTATAATAAAATTTATTTCGCTCCTTTCACATATTTATCTAGCCATTGTTGTTGCTCCCATAAAGTATGCAATACATTCTCTTTTCCGCGATAGCCATGTGCTTCGTAAGGAAGGAATACAAAACGCACAGTACCACCATGTCCCTTGATCGCAGCGTATAAACGTTCACTATTGATAGGATAGGTGCCGGTATTATCATCGCTATCTCCATGAATCAATAAGATCGGTGTTTTGATTTTATCAGCATAGCTGAATGGACTCATCTCATAATATAACTGAGGAGCCTGCCAGTAAGTGCGGTCTTCATTCTGGAAGCCAAATGGAGTCAGTGTTCTGTTATAAGCACCACTTCTGGCAACACCTGCTTTGAATAAATTGGTATGCGCCAATAAATTAGCGGTCATGAAAGCGCCATAGCTATGTCCGCCCACACCTACGCGATTTTTATCTGCCACACCTAATCCAGACAAATGATTGATGGCAGCTTCAGCATTCATCTTTAGCTGAGCAACGAAATTATCGTTTGGCTTTTTATCTGCAGATGTAGCTACGATGGGCATTTCTGCATTATCAAGTACGGCATAACCTTGGGTTACATAGTAAATAGGCGATCCCCAGCTTAAAGTAGTAAAGCGATACTGACTACCTCTGATCTGCGCAGCATCAGCAGCACTGTTGAACTCACGTGGATAAGCCCAAATGATCAAAGGCAATGGACCATCTTTGTCTTTATTATAACCTTTTGGTAAATACAGTTCTCCGGTTAGATCAACGCCATCTGCTCTTTTGTATTTTACTTTTTCTTTTGTTACACCTTCCAATTGTGGATAGGGATTGGTAAACTTCGTAATGGCTCTGTCTGCAATACGTAGAACCAGATTCTTGATGTAATAGTTAGGAACTTCTGTTTGTGATTCACGGCGGGTTAATAAAACCAATTTATCTGCATCGATCACGTCATTCACAGTTTCATAAACACCTTCAGCACAACGCCAGATGATCTCATTCTTTTTAGTAGTCAAATCAAATTTAGCGAGGAAGGGAAGATCACCTTTGGGAGAAGATCCGGTGGTATTATTCATCAAAATCTTAGAACCATTATCAGTCGTTTGAATCACCGGTCTGCCAAATTTGTTTCTTGTTAATACAGGTGATCCCGGATTGTTATAAGCGTCGGTCTGGTTTCTTTCGATCAATAATTCGAAAGAACCGGTTGTGCTGTTATATCTACTGACACGAACAGTTTGTTTTGATCTCAATACTTCCTGAACCAATGCCAGCGTAGCATCCCCCCAGGTAGTACCCGCATAACGTGTTTTAGTTTTGAATAATTCTTTAGCCTCACCGGTAAATGGAGCACTCAATGCATATACAGCATCGTGGTATTCCACTTGCTTTTTAATTAAACCACTATCCAAAGGCATGGCCCATGTAATGGTAGCGGCTTCATCATCTCTCCAATCAAAACCTCTTGGTACATTTTGTGTGTTGTCATAACCTGAAGGTGTTCCTTCAGTAGAAGGTAATTCAGCCAATACTTTTACTACTTTACCTGTTAGATCTTGGATAGTAATTGTTGAAGGAAATCCATTCGCAGTCACCAAATAAGAGAAGGGTTTACGAATGGTTCTTACCATCATGTACTTTTTATCAGGCGACAAACTAAAAGTGGAAACAATACCTGATTTACCCAGATTGGTTTCTACGCCATTTTTATTTTGTACTAATTGTCCGGTAGCATAAAATTCAAATAGTTGCTCATCAAAAGGAGATTTGATCAGATCCTGATAAGTAGGACTAGGCGCTGCTTTACCTAAATTCTGTTGAATGGTTGGCCCTTTCGGAGTGATTGGGCGCTTTGGGGCATTGGCAGCTGATTGTGTAGCCGCTTTGTAAATAATTGTATTATCATCCACCCAGGTATAGGAAGTACCCAACACAGTATTCAATGCTTGCTTATTGATTTTAGTAGCTTTTTTACTCGCTACATCAATCACATACAAATCAACTCTCGATCCTGTTGTATGCGTGAATGCAATTTTAGTTTCTGAAGGGCTCCAGGTTACATTGCCCGCAAGCAAGTTTGCAGGCAAACCGGTTACCTGTGTACTCATGCCTGTTTTAATATTTTGTAGCGAAAAATTATTGATGAAGTTCTGCCTGCTGGGCGCGAAGTTATTAGGGTTGATTCTCAAACCTGCAACCCGCAGTTCCGGTTGACCGAGTTCTTCTACGGTTGGATAACTATTTCTTTCACTTAATAGCATCCATTCTGCTTTGCCGTCAATGCTTACTGAGGGCGTAGGTTTTGCCAGCAGCAATTCCATTACTTCCTTGGCAGGTGTGCGATAGCTATTATCATCCTGTGCATGCAAAGTTGTAAAAGATGCACCGGCGATAAGGATACTAAAGAACCATTTTTTCATAATCGTTGGTTTTATCGGTGTTGGTTTTGAAAATTCTTTTATTGATAAACACGTACATAATCGATCCACATTTTCTGTGGGAATACCTTTTCATCTACTCCTTTTTGTCCGCCCCATGAACCTCCTACAGCAATATTTAGCAATAAGTGAAAAGGCTTATCAAAAGGCCAGGCATCATTACCGGTATGTTCATTCTTAAAAGTAAAGTAGGGTTTATCATCTACCAGTACGGTGACAGTTTCTTCATTCCATTCCAATGCATAGACATGAAATTTTT
Source organism: Bacteroidota bacterium (assembly GCA_039795345.1). GTDB lineage: Bacteria > Bacteroidota > Bacteroidia > Chitinophagales > Chitinophagaceae > Sediminibacterium. The sequence goes on along the minus strand of JBDKEH010000125.1, from coordinate 13,663 downwards.
CGCTGCAATCAGCAACACTTACTGTTGCAGTTTTTTGTGTGCCAATGCTGTGAAAATATTTTTTTGTATGGGTAGAAGCATGAATCGTTCCTTGGTTATAACCTACGTGTTCCATGATATCGATCTCGCCATCATCAGGCCAGGTAATTTTCGGGGTAGTACCTAGCATCCATATGGCAGGCCAGGTGCCGACACCCTTAGGTAATTTAGCGCGAACTTCAATACGTACATATTTCCAATCGCCTTTTCCTTTGGTCACTAATCGGGCAGAGGTATATTCATTTTCACCCATTTTCTCTTTGTGGGCTTCAATCACCAACATACCTTTTTCAACCCTGGCATTCTTTAACTGTTTGGATGTGTAGTACTGAAGTTCATTATTGCCCCATCCATGTCCACCAACATCATAGTTCCATTTGGTAGAATCTGGTAGTCCGTTTTTGTTGAACTCATCACTCCAGATCAATTTTCTCTTTTGGGAAGCGGCTGTCAGACAGATCATTGACAGCATAGCAAATACCATTGTTTTTAACATAGGTTGCAATTTGGGACACGTAAGTTAGGCAATATGGGGCAGGAAAGAAGGCTTAAAGGATGGGTGGGTGAAAAAAATTTGCATAGAAATGCAGATGCCTGTACTTTTGCACCTCATGAAACAATTTGCACATATCCACCATCATCATTACTTACCCATAGGGTAGGCTGTTGGTGTTTTGTGCCGAACATAAAACATTGAAGGGCTTACCAACGGGTAAGCCCTTTTTATTTTAACTGAATACTATGAAGCTAAAGCTCGCAATTCAAAAAAGTGGCCGTTTACACGATGACTCTATTCGTTTGTTAAAGGAATGTGGTATTGATATTAGTAATGGCGTAAACAAACTCAAGGCAGAAGCTACCAATTTTCCATTGGAAGTCTATTTTCTAAGGGATGATGATATTCCTCAGTATGTAGAAGATGCAGTTGCAGATATCGGTTTTGTAGGTGAGAATGTGGTCTACGAGAAGAAAAAGAAAGTGAAGGTGGTTGAGAAACTCGGTTTTGGAAAATGTCGTTTGAGCATGGCAGTTCGTCGTGGAGAAGAGTATACAGATGCTTCTTTTCTAAATGGTAAAAAGATCGCTACCAGTTATCCGGTGATTGTTGATGCATTTTTAAAAGAAAAAGGGGTTTCCGCAGAGATCCATGAGATCAGTGGGAGTGTTGAAATTGCGCCGGGTATCGGGTTGGCAGATGCTATTTGTGATCTAGTAAGCAGTGGATCAACCCTGTTCATGAATGGATTAAAAGAAGCGGAAACTATTTTACAGTCACAGGCTGTATTGATCCGTAACAATGAATTGGAAGCCGAGAAAACACAATTATTGGATCGTTTGTTATTCCGTATTCAATCGGTGAAGAAAGCAAAGAACAATAAGTACATCTTGCTCAATGCACCCAATGAAAAACTTTCTGAGATCATTGCTTTATTACCCGGTATGAAAAGCCCAACTGTATTGCCTTTGGCTGATCCGGGATGGAGCAGTGTTCACAGTGTACTCAATGAAAATGAATTCTGGGATATCATTGAACAATTGAAAGCAGCAGGTGCTCAAGGAATATTAGTAGTGCCGATTGAAAAAATGATCGTATAGATAAAAGAGAAGTATGAAAAAAATTGAATTACCAGAAAGAAGCGTTTGGAAGAATATAATTCAGCGTCCTGTAATTGATACTGTTACCTTGGAGCAACAAGTTAGGGGAGTATTGAATGTTGTGAAGCAAGATGGGGATACGGCATTGTTTCAATTCACACGTCAATTTGATGGGGTACAACTATCATCACTTGAGGTAACGGAAAAAGAAATCGAATCCGCAATACAGCAAGTACCTGATGATTTAAAAAGAGCGATCAAACAAGCAGCCAACAATATTCGTGTCTTTCATGAAAAACAAAAAGCGGGTATTGAAGTGGTCGAGACAATGAAAGGTGTCAGATGTTGGAGAAAGTCGATCGGCATCGATAAAGTAGGGTTATATATTCCAGGTGGTACCGCACCTTTATTCTCTACGATATTAATGCTGGCTATCCCGGCACAAATCGCAGGATGTAAAGAAGTAATACTTTGTTCACCACCCGATAAAGAAGGGAAACTAAACCCTGCTATTCTTTATGCAGCTAGTTTAACAGGTGTTCATAAGATCTTTAAAATAGGTGGAGTACAAGCCATTGCAGCAATGGCTTACGGTACGGAAACTGTTCCTAAAGTGTATAAGATATTTGGTCCGGGTAATCAATATGTGACCTGTGCAAAACAACTGGTGCAACAGGAGGGAACAGCTATTGATATGCCCGCAGGTCCCAGCGAAGTTTGTGTATTGGCAGATCGTACAGCCAATGCTTCTTATGTAGCGGCTGATCTATTAAGTCAGGCAGAACATGGTGCAGATAGTCAGGTTTTATTAGTGTCAACAGATGCTCAGTTGGTAGATGATGTAATGAAGGAACTGAATGTCCAATTAGAACAATTGCCTCGAAAAGAATTGGCTGCAAAGGCTTTGGAAAATAGTAAAGCAGTCTTGGTGAAAAATATGGATGAAGCCATTGAGTTGGTGAATGAATATGCTGCTGAACATTTGATTCTCTCTTGTGAAAATGATGAATCAATGGCAGAAAAAATTACCAATGCAGGTTCTGTTTTCTTAGGAAATTATTCTCCGGAAAGTGTGGGTGACTATGCTAGTGGAACCAATCATACTTTGCCTACCAATGGTTTTGCAAGAGCTTACAGTGGCGTGAGTTTGGATTCGTTCGTTAAAAAGATCACCTATCAAAGACTTACAAAAGAAGGCCTGTCAGCGATTGCGCCAACTGTAACAGCCATGGCATCAGCTGAAGGGCTAGAAGCGCATAAAAGAGCTGTAACCATACGTTTGTAAATATTGCATCATTTATAATTTATAGATATGTTCAACCTGGATTCACTCACCAGAGAAAATATAAAAAAGTTAACTCCTTATTCATCAGCTCGTGATGAGTTTAGTGGTGAGGCTAAAGTTTTTTTAGATGCTAATGAAAATAGTTTGGGGTCTCCATTATTGAAATGGTATAATCGGTATCCGGATCCACATCAGCAACTTATTAAGCAGAAACTTAGTACGATCAAAGGAATTCTTTCCGAACATATTTTCTTGGGTAATGGTAGCGATGAATGTATTGATATTTTGTTTCGATGTTTCTGTGAGCCGGGAAAAGATAATGTGATCATTTGTCCACCTACTTATGGAATGTATGAGGTAAGTGCCCATATCAATGATGTTGCTATTCGTAAAGCACAGTTGTTGCCGGATTTTCAATTAGACTTAGTTCATCTTGAAAATCTAATCGATACCAATACCAAGATCATATGGCTTTGCTCACCCAATAATCCAACAGGCAATTCTTTAAATCGTACCGATATTGAAATGGTATTGAATAATTTCAATGGTATTGTGGTGATCGATGAAGCGTATATCAATTTCGCAAGGCAAAAATCATTGGTGCAAGAATTAAAGGAGTATCCGAATCTGGTGGTGTTACAAACACTCAGTAAGGCCTGGGGGCTAGCAGGATTACGATTGGGAATGGCTTTTGCCTCACAAGCCATCATTGAAGTCATGAATAAAGTGAAACCGCCTTATAATATCAATCAAGCAACACAAGAATTGGTATTGAAGGCCTTGGAAGAAGTAGGTCAGGTAAATGATATGATCAAATTACTGGTAGATATGCGTCAGGCTTTGGCAGAGGTTTTTGAATCGATGCCTACTGTAGAAACCGTTTATCCATCTGATGCTAATTTTATTTTGGTAAAGATTGCAGATGCGAGAAAAGTGTATGAGTTTTTATTGACGAAGGGTATTGTACTGCGTGATCGAAGTAATATTCAGTTATGTGAGAATTGTTTACGCATTACTGTTGGTACTGAGCAGGAAAATACCCAATTGGTTGACGCTATGCAGGAATGGTATGCTTCTCAAACAAACTAATCAACTCTGTATTTTCATTTGTATTTTCATCTCAAATTCAGATTCATATGAAAAAGTTGTTTCTTGTTTTCTTAACTACTTCTTTATCGTTGGCGGTAGCTGCTAATGATTCCACAAAAATTTCTGCAAGTAATCAAGTGGTTGCAGATGCTGATAATGCTGGCTTGACTTTGCCTTCAGGATTTGGTGCTATGATCGCTGCAGATAATCTGGGCAGAGCCAGACATATCGTATCTACCAAACAAGGAGGTATTTATGTAAAGCTCGAACGATTGGTGGGAGGTAAAGGCATTGTTTATCTTACGGATGCCAATAAAGATGGTAAAATGGAAATCGAGACCAGTTTTGCGAATTATATAGGAACCGGCATCGCTATTAAAGGCAACTATTTGTATGCATCATCTAATGAAGATGTGTATCGTTATCAATTGGATGAAAATGGGAAAGTAACGAATCCTGATAACCCTCAGCGGATTGTAAAAGGATTATGGGATAAACGCCAGCATGCTTCGAAATCACTGGCTTTAGATAATGATGGTAATATTTATGTGAATATTGGTGCGCCCTCTAATTCTTGTCAGGAGGTAGACCGTACGAAAGGTTCAAAAGGAATGTATCCATGTCCAATTTTGGATTCAGCAGGAGGTATTTGGCAGTTTAAAGTTGATCAAATAGATCAAGGTTATCACAATGGAATACGTTACGCAACGGGATTGAGAAATGTAGTAGGTCTTGATTGGAATGATCAGCAAAACAAATTATATGTGACCATGCATGGTAGAGATATGTTGTACACTTTGTATCCTGATATGTTTGATACAACCGTAAGTGCAGAACTGCCTTCTGAAACCATGTATGCCATCAATAAAGGAGATGATGCCGGATGGCCTTATGTTTATTATGATCATTTTCAGAAAAAGAAAGTATTGTCGCCTGAGTATGGTGGCGATGGTAAAAAAGCCGGCGGAGAAAAAGCAATCGACCCAATTGTAGCTTTTCCGGCGCATATGGCTCCGAATGCTTTATTGTTTTATACAGGTAATCAATTCCCTACAAAATATAAGAATGGCGCATTCATTGCATTTCATGGATCATGGAACCGTTCACCTTTACCTCAGGAAGGATATTATGTAGTGTTTGTTCCTTTTGAAAATGGTAAGCCTTCCGGTAAATGGGAAGTATTCGCCAATGGATTCTCAGGAACTGAGGTAGTAAAAAATCCGCGTGATGCTAAACACAGACCATGTGGATTAACACAGGGTCCGGACGGGTCTTTGTATGTATCTGATGATGTGAAAGGCACTATTTACAGAATCATGTATAACGCCAAATAATCAATTGTATGAAGTATGCTTATCTCTTAAGTTTGATCTTGGTTTTGAGTTCTGCATTTGCTAGTAAACCCATTACAAATGTTCAGCAGCCTTCTATCAAAGCCTCTATCGATCGTGGTAAGACCATTTATCTTCAGCGTTGTATGGCTTGTCATCAGGTAGATGGAAGTGGTGTTCCCAGACTCAATCCTCCATTGGATGGAGCATCAACAGTAAAAGGAAATGATAAACTAAAATTGGTTCGCATTATCATTAAGGGTATGACAGACAGGGTGGAGATCGATGGAGAGTATTATGATAATAATATGTCTGCAAATCCAGATCTTACTGATACGCAGATTGCAGATGTATTGACTTATATTAGAAATAATTGGAGTAATAAAGCGTCTGTTGTTACAGCAGCAGAAGTAAAAGCAGCCAGAGCAAAAATTAAGTAAACTATGAGACCGGTATTATTCATAGATCGAGATGGGGTCGTACTTCAGGAACCACCGATTGATTTTCAAGTGGACAGTACTGATAAAACTTCCTTTGTAAAAGGAAGCATTAGTACATTGGCCCAGATCGCAGCATCGTTTGATTATTATAAAGTAATGGTCACGAACCAAGATGGATTAGGTACAGCTAGTTATCCTGAAGAAACTTTTTTTCCCTATCACAACCTGATGTTGCGTACACTAGAAGGAGAAGGATTTGTTTTTGATGAAATGATCATAGACAGAACTTTTGCTTCTGATAACCAGCCAACACGTAAGCCGGGAACTGCTTTGTTGCAGCATTTTTTTGATATAGAAAAGTTTGACCTTACACGATCTTATGTGATTGGCGATCGCTGGAGTGATATTCAGCTGGCTAAGAATTTAGGTTGTAAAGCCATTTATTTGAAATCACCATTGCATACTTTAACTGAGGAACAAGAGCAGGCATTGAGACCTGTGATAGCACTTGAAACGGATAACTGGCAAGAGATATATAGCTTTCTGAAACTAGGAATGCGTGTTGTGGATCATGAACGTAATACCAATGAAACAAAGATCAATGTCAGATTAAATCTAGATGGATCAGGTCGTTCAGATATTCATACCGGACTTGGTTTTTTTGATCATATGTTGGATCAGATCGCCAGACATGGGAAAATAGATCTTACTATTCATACAGATGGGGATTTGCATATAGATGAGCATCATACCATCGAAGACACAGGTATTGCATTGGGAGAGGCATTTGCTAAAGCGTTGATCGATAAACGGGGAATGGAACGTTATGGATTCGCTATTCCTATGGATGAAGCGGAAGCAAAAGTATTGATCGATTTCGGTGGAAGAAACTGGATCGTTTGGGAAGCAGAGTTTAAAAGAGAAAAGATCGGAGAAATGCCTACTGAAATGTTTTTTCACTTCTTCAAATCATTCAGTGATGCTGCAAAGTGTAATCTGAACATCTCATGTAAGGGAGATAATGAGCATCACAAGATCGAAGCTATTTTCAAAGCATTTGCAAAAGCCATTCGTATGGCTGTGAAGCGCGATCCATTCTCGAATCATTTGCCTTCTACTAAGGGGGTTTTATAATTTTATTGCCACTGAGGGCACAGAGAAGCACTGAATCGTTCTGTGTATTTCTGTGTCTTCAGTGGCAATTTATTTTCCTTTACCCGAAAGTATAATTCTCAACGTGTGTATCATGATCTTAAAATCAAGCAAGAGTGAAGCATTCTCAATATAAATAAGGTCATATTTCATTCTCTCGATCATTTCATCAACAGAAGATGCATAGCCAAATTGCACCATGCCCCAGGAAGTGAGTCCAGGCTTCATTTGTAAGAGGTATCGGTAATACGGAGTTTTCAAGTTGATCTGGTCAATGTATACTTTTCGTTCAGGTCTGGGCCCAATCAAACTCATATCGCCTTTTAGAATATTCCATAGTTGTGGTAATTCATCGAGTCTCCATTTTCGCATGAATTTTCCCCATTTAGTAATCCGAGAGTCATCATCACTGGAAAGCATGGGGCCATCTTTCTCTGCATCGGCAACCATACTCCGGAATTTATAGATAAGGAATGGTTTTCCTTTATATCCGATTCTTTGCTGTACATAAAAAATTCCTCCGTTAGAAGACAATGCTGTACGTGTAGCGATAAATATATAGAGTGGAAATAATAGGATCAGTACAATCAATGAAACAAGGATATCTGTTAATCGCTTTACATTCTGTTGCCATGCGCTTAATGGATTTGATCGGATATCGATGAGTGAGGCAGTAAAAACATTATTGGTTTTAACAGAACCGGAAAGAATGTCTAAGGTATTTGCTACTAGCTTCACATCAGTTTCGCTATCTGATAATCGGTAGAGTATTTCATCGATCGCAGTGTGTTCATTTTTATCAAGTGCCAGAATTACTTTATCAATTTGTTTTTCTCTGATCAGTTCTTGTAGGTTGGTAATCGAACCAAAATTGGGCAACCATTTGCTAAGGCCATTTCCTTTATCTCCACCGGTAGTAATATATCCGGTAACACGAATTCCCAGGTATTTGAAATTTTTCTGAATTTCCTGAAACGCTTGAACCGCATATTGGTTGTTGCCAATGATGAGTGCGTTGAAAATCAGCTTCCCATTTAAGATGGCTCTTTTAACAAAATAGAGTATGATGAGTCTGCCGGTAAATAGCAAAAGGAAGCTAATAACAAAGTAAGAAAGAAAAGAAGTGAAAAAAACAGATGCATCAATAGAAGCGATGATACAAACAATGAAAGAGCCTAGTAACACATGAATGAACGTAGCGGTCATTTCATTCAACCTAGACTTCTCATACAATGATTGCTGATAACTTCCTACAAAGGCAAAAAATAACAGCCATGAAAAAGGAACCAATATTACCTTATATAAAAGCGTTGTGTCTTTATCAAAGGAAGTAAAAGGTATATCCTTTACAACATAAGTAAAGAATGAGTAAGTACTGCAAGCTGCAAACAAGAAGTCGGACAGAATATACCACCAGGCTATTTTCTTGTTAGTGCTGTACATGGTATTAGACCAGAATACTGGTATTATTGATTTTATCCAGTATCTGATGAGCTACTTCCATTGCAAGGAAACCATCGATTTCACTTACAACTGTGGGCTTATTATTCAATATAGCATCGGTAAACGATTCCAGTTCAAGTTTGATAGCATTGGCCTGCGGTACGATCGGGTTGGCGATCGCAATGGTTTTTTTGCCATATTGTGTATCGATATCAAATGAAAATACATGCTGATCATCGGGTTGTTTCAACTTAATGATCTCAGTTTTCTTTTCCAGAAAATCGATGCCGATATAAGCGTCTTTCTGGAAAAGTCTCATCTTACGCATTTTTTTCATGCTGATGCGGCTACTGGTCAGATTGGCTACACAGCCATTGTGAAATTCAATACGCACATTTGCAATATCAGGTGTTTCTGTCATGACGGCAACACCACTGGCTGAAATATGTTTGACATCACTTTTCACCAGACTAAGGATGATGTCAATATCGTGTATCATCAAATCCAGTATTACGCTCACTTCGGTGCCTCGTGGATTGAACTGAGCCAAACGATGTACTTCAATGAACATTGGATTTAATTGCTGTTGTTGAATGGCGAGATAGGCGGGGTTAAATCTTTCTACATGCCCAACTTGTAATTTCACATTAGCCTCACGAACCATATTGACGATATCTCGTCCTTCTTGTATTGTATGTGCTAAAGGTTTTTCAACAAAAACATGTTTCCCTTTTCTGATCGCCATCATGCAAATGGCAAAATGATGATCGGTAGGAGTGACAATATCAATCGCATCACAAGCATCGATCAACTTCTCTTCATCGGAGAATCGCTTCAGCCCATATTCTTCCACCGCAATTTTTGCATTATCATTATTGGGGTCAAAAAAACCAATGAGTTTTACATCTTTGATTTCTTTCCAGTTATTCAGGTGAAACTTACCCAGATGGCCAACGCCAAACACGCCTACTTTAAGCATAGCAAAAGTTAAGTTTAGTGGGTAAAGATAAATAAAGACAGCCCCCGAAGTAGTAGCTCGTGCTTTATGTGGATATTCTTCAATCAGCCTTGTTTTTACCCGTTAAACTCTTGAAATCTTACTTAATATTGTTCATGCTTAAAAATGGGCATATCAAGACCTTGCTATTCAAAACCGGCCAGAGGATATTTGGAAGGGAGAACTGGCTTTTTTTACTGGCTCAGTTCAATTTGGTAAGAATGCGAGGAGTAGCTTATGAAAGAGGCTTCCGGCATTTTGTTGATCTTCTACCACATCATGGATTGGTTTTGGATATTGGAGCCAATTTAGGAGTGATGTCAGCTTATTTGGCTCAGCAAAATCATTCCCGGAAAATCATAGCTGTTGAGCCTATTCCAATGCATATACAAGTGATGAATCGGCTCTTCAGAAAGAAGAAGCTGAAAAATATAGTGGTAATTGAAAGAGCACTCAGCAATCAAAGTGGATTTGTTGAGATGAATGTTCCGTTAAAAAATGGTGTTTTACAACATGGATTGGCTTCGCTGGAAACACAAAAAGATACACCAGGGGAGAAGTATGAGGTGCAGGCAACAACGCTTGACCAATTGATGGAAAATCATCGGGATGAGACACTAGTAGGTATAAAAATCGATGTTGAAAATCATGAGTGGGAGGTCCTTAGCGGCGGGATGCAAACTATCCTCCAACATTATCCTATTATCATGGTTGAATTATGGAATGATTCCAAAAAGGAACAATGTTTGAATGCTTTGATATCATTGGGCTATCGTGCGATGTATGTTAACTCAAAAGGAGAATTTTTGTCCTATCATGGTGAAGATGTATTGGATTATATCTTTATTCCACCGGCAGCATAATTATGAATCTACTCTTTTTCATATCATTATACATCATCGTATATACCTATTTAGGTTATCCAATAATAGTGATTCTTATTGGGCAGTTGATAAAGCTTTTCCGTAAAAGTGATCAAAGTAAGACGCTTATTTCAAAAGATCTACCACCTATTACCATTGTCATCGCTGCATACAATGAATTGAATTATTTGGAGGAAAAGATCACGAATACATTATCCTTAGTTTATCCGAAAGAAAAAAAGTCCATTTTCATCGTAACGGATGGATCAACAGATGGATCCGAGAAGTTGGTTTCTGGTTATTCTCAGGTGCAATTATTTCATCAACAGGAACGAAAGGGAAAAGTTGCAGCAATCAACCGAGTACTTCCTCTAGTGAAATCTGATATTGTACTGTTTACAGATGCTAATATAATATTGAATGACGATGCTTTGGTTCAAATAGTACAACATTTTAGGGATCCTTTGATTGGCGCGGTGGCCGGTGAGAAAAAGGTTTCCGACGGAAGAGAGAGAGGAGCTGTGGCTGCGGAAGGATTGTACTGGAAGTATGAATCCATGATACGCGAAGCAGATGCGAATGTACATTCGGTTACAGGAGCAGCCGGAGAATTGTTTGCACTCAGAACAGCATTAATAAAGCCAATACCGGAAGGAATGATTTGTGATGACTTGTATATGAGTTTACAAGTGATAGATCAAGGGTATCGTATTACTTATGAAGCAAAAGCTTTTGGTGTAGAATTGTATTCGTTTTCCATGGCTAAAGAGTGGAAAAGAAAGATTCGTATTGCAGCCGGCAGTATACAAATATTCAAGCGTGTGGATTGGTGGAAATTTCTTCATCAGAGACCGATTCCTGTTTTGCAACTCATCAACCGAAAACTGTTGCGTTGGTTAGTGGTGCCCTATTTAGTAGTACTAATGCCTGTTCTATTGGCTATGATCGATGTGAATGGCGCTAATATTCCATCACCCGAATTACTTTTTTCGTGTTCAATTTTTTATGTGTGGGTATTTTTAGGGGGTATACTCATCAAAGTAAAATTCATTCCACGCTTTTTTTATTTACCTTTTTATTTTGTGTGGGCAAATATCGCAATGATAGTGGGCACCTGGCAATATCTAAGGGGAAAATCCTTTACAGTCTGGGAAAAAGCGCGATGATATTTTCGAGATTGCTGATATAAAAAGAAACCCCTTTCAATTTGAAAGGGGTTTCTTTTTATGATCAAGGTATTAAAATTAATAACCAGGATTCTGAGCGATGTTCGGGTTAGCATTACGAACTCCATCAGGAATAGGCAGTGCCCACTCTCTAGCTGTAGGAGCCAATGAACAGTTACCTGCAGCAGAGATTGCAGTACCACAAACAGAACTACGAGTGATCTGGCGAGTAGTACGCTTCAGATCAAAGAAGCGGTGACCTTCACCAAACATTTCTCTTCTTCTTTCATCAGCGATGGCATTGATCAATGCAGTACCTGTTAATACCACTGGAGTATATCCACTGATACGAGCAGCACGCAGAGTATTCAAATCTGCCAATGCAGAAACCTCATTAGCACCACCCAAACGTGCATTTGCTTCAGCGCGGATCAAGAACATTTCACCGCTGCGGAATACAGGATAGTTAGCATTACCATCCACCAAAGTTCCTTTACCTCTATATTTTGTCAGAGTAAGGTTAGGTGTAGTGGTACCTGCAGCTGGAACGTTTGAGAAATAAGCCTGATAACGCAGGTCATTGCTCTGGATCAAACCAGTGGTACCTGCAGCAGTTGCGATCTCAGGAACTGGTCTGAAGTAGCTACGGTTTGAAGTAGCAAAGAATACTAGGAAAGAAGGACCAAATTGACCAGCTTCGAACTGTACGTTCCAGATCAACTCACCTCTATCTGTTTGCTTGTACATACCTGTAAATGCAGACTGTGTAGTAGCCAGCGGGCGACCAGACAGCGCATTGGTAGCAGCGGTAGCAGCATCAGCCCAGTTACCGGCATACAGATTTACACGAGCTTGTAGTGCATAAGCTGCATTGCGATCCATGTAAGGTCTGGTTAATCCGGTAGCAGGATTGGGTTGACGGTCTACATTGCCCAACAAAGTGATTGCCTGATTGATATCTGCAAAAAGGTTATCATAAAACTCTTTGTTGTTTGTACGAGATGGTTTTACTGAAGTAGAAACAGTGAAATCCTTGATATAAGGCATTGCCAATAAAGTGGTACTGTTTCTGTCATAGCTCGTTGCAAAAAAACGGAACAGATCAAAATGAGCTAAAGCGCGTAGTGCATAAGCCTGACCTTTGATTCTGTTGGATTCTCCTTGATTGTTTGCGTTAGTGAACTTATCAATATCTCTCAGGATGATATTCGCATGCGCAATAGTGCTGTAAGGCGAAGAATACAAGGTTGTAATTTGACCGGTTGATTGGTTGTAGTTCCAATCAGCCATGGCTCTTGAGTTCGCCAGTGTTTCAGCAGTTACTTCATAGAGGTTATCACTCATGATATCTCCCATTAAAGACCAGCCGGCACCTGTGCCACTACCGGATCCGTAATAGTTATCTGCTCTTAAAGTTCCATAAGCACCTACCAATACTTCCTCAACTTGTCTCATGCTGGAAGGATTGTTCAAGGCGTCGAGAGAGAATTCGGGAGTCAGTTCAATGACTTCCTTTTTTGAACACCCCTGCACCAATGTAAATGCTGCAAAGGCGACGATTGTATTTTTTATGATTTTACTATACATAGTTAGCATTTTGAAGGGTGATTAGAATCCAACGTTTAAACCGATGGTTGTTTGTACCAGTGCTGGGTATTGTGCACCCACCAATGATGTACCTGTTGCTTCAGGATCGAAGCTCTGGTATTTTGTACCAGTCCACCAGTTTTGACCTTGTACAAATACTCTTGCAGAACGGATACCGGTTTTAGCCAGCATTTTTGCAGGGAAAGTATATCCCAAAGTCACGTTACGTAATCTCCAGAAACTTGCATCTTCCATGAAGAAGGTAGTCAGTGTCTGATATGGATTTGCTGGAGCTGTACCACCCAAAGTACCTTGAGAAGGTCTTGGAATATTGGTAATATCTCCTGGATTTCTCCACTCTTTCAACATTTCTACCCACATATTATCGAAATAATAAGTTGGATTTACTACGTTGTTTTTGTCGTTATTGTATTGAACACGATTCAAGAAGAAGTTCAGTTGAGCACTCAGGTCAAAACCTTTGTAAGACCAAGAAGAAGTGATACCACCGAACCAAGGAGCATCAGATGTTCCTTGATACACTCTGTCAGCAGGGCTGAATACCATGGTTACAGATTTATCTCTCTTCTGGTATTGTGCGTTACCATTTGCAGGGTTAACACCAGCATATGGAACTAAGAATAAAGTATTCAAAGGATAACCTTCTTTCAGGAT